>JAEEYY010000133.1 GCA_016288355.1 Synergistes sp. | reverse complement strand
GGGAGGGAACTTCATCCCCTTCAGCTCTTCGTCTGATATCTTCCATACATATTCGAGTGCGCTGACCGAAAAGGGGAGAACGGAGCCGAAGGCTATGAGCCTTTCTGAGTCTGTTTTTTTTGCAAATCTGAGTATGTTTTCGTGCTGGCTCTCCTTTGTGGCGATGTTCAGCACCACGCTCTTGTCCACGCCGGCTCTGTCCATGATCTCTGTCAGAGCGGAAGCCTTTGCCGGGGCGTAATATTTCTCAGATGCGTTTGACGCGAGCTTTTCCATAGCGGCGTCTGCCATCTTGTCAGGGAATATATGCGTGTGAAAATCAATGATCATTTAATCTTCGTCCTTTTCCTTGGCATTACAGCTCTTTTTTGCTTCGCGGGCTCTCTGCTCTTCTTCTATCTCTTCGATGTAGCGCCTCCAGATCTTAATGGCCAGAAACGCGCACAGTGTGCCGCAGACAAGTCCCGCCGCCGTAGGCACCGGCTTCGGCACGCCGAGAGCATAGCTTCCGAGCCCTCCAAGCGCATAGCCGTAGCATATTATAGTTGCAAATGATAAAAAAAGAACTGACAGGCGTTTAGTCATTAAGATCAGCCTTTCCCGCCGCGTTTGTCGCTGCCATCCTGCCGTGCGGCGCTTCATCGGTCATAACACGGTTTTCTATCAGGTGGCGCCCTCGCAGCCATACGTCTGTTACAAGAGCTTCAAGCTCCATCCCCTGATACGGAGTATAATCCGACTTCTGATGCAGCCGCTGCGCGGAGATCACGGCTCTCATCGAAGGATCGATGAGAATAAGGTCGGCGTCCATGCCGGCTGCGATTCTGCCCTTGCCGCTCAATCCGGCTATCTCAGCCGGCGTACCGGCTGTTACTGCCGCGAAGCGTTCAGGCGATATCCTGTTTTTCATGACGCCTTCAGAGAAAAGCAGCGCGATGCGCGTCTCGATTCCCGGCATGCCTGCGGGGCATGTAAAGATGTTTTCCCCGGAAGAACTTTTGTCGGCGGCGGAAAACACATGATGATCTGAGCTTACGCAGTCTATATCTCCCTGTGCCAGCGCTTGCCAAAGGCGTTCGCAGTCCCGCTGCCCGCGCAGCGGAGGAGCCGCGGTGAAGAGCAGGGCGTCCGTGCTTTTGTAAAGTTCATCCGTGAGGATAAGATAGTGCGGACACGTTCCCGCGTATACAGTCTGCCCGCTGCGGCGAGCCGAAATGATCTCATCCAGTGTATCGGCCGCCGATATACAGTAAATGCATACCGCGGCTCCGGCAGCGCGTGCTGTCGTGAGCAGCCGGTTAACGGCCCCGGCTTCGGCATATGCCGGCCTGACTGCCGGCCACATTGAAGAATCGGTCTTTTGCTGTTTTTGCATTATGTCTGTGATCCCTGCAGTCAGCGCCCCGTTTTCGCATCGGCAGATAAGCGGCACCCCTCTTTCTGCCGCTTCCGCCGCAAGCGAAAAGATCTCGCTGTCGTCCGTGTCTGCTTCCAGCGCGGCAAAGACGCCGGATGTCCCGGAGTGTGCCAGATCGATATAAGAGCAGTCTGTCGTTTGCCCGCAGCCGGGGTCTGCAGAGCAGGCAATGCTTGCCGCGGTCGTGCCGCCGTAAAGGGCCGCGGCAAGATCAACGTTGTCCGCCGCCCCCGCGGACATGCTCAGGTTCAGGTCAATGCCGCCAGGAAACAGATACTTTCCGGCAGCATCCAGCACGCCGGCTTTTGAAGCGTGTATGGCGCTGCCCACGGCGGCTATCTTTTCTCCTTCGATAAGCACGTCTCCGCGAAACGAATGTTCTATGCCTGCTATGATCGCATTTTTGATTACCAGCGCCATTTTGTTATTCTCCGATCTTAATCAGTATCCGTTTACGGCAGGAGCCCGCTGCGGGCTGCAGATGTCCCGCACAGCGGCGCTTCCTGTGTCACGGCTGCGGCGGCATGTTTTTTATACGGCAGCGCCGCATGGATAATCTTATAATATAGCAGAGGCAATTACAAATGACTTTATAGCCGCCAGTCCCAAATATGGGGACAGGGTGCTTTTTTTTGAAACGGCTGTTATAATTTTAGAGGGCATAAAAGTGTCCGTGTTGTTGTTGGGGATATGTGCATGAGAGATAATGACAAGATTATATGGCTTAAAAAACTAATAATATTTTTCGTCAGGTATTTGAATATAATCCTTGTGACAGTATCTGCCGGCTTCGTGTGGAACAACTATTACAACGACTACCTGGGGAAACCTTTCCATGCAAGGGGCAATCAGGACTGGCTCCTTCTCTTCCTGTACGTTGTGTTTTTTCACCTCTTCAACAGGCTGTACAGCGGCTACCGCATAGGCAGCCAGCGGCTCACCGATATAGTTTATTCCAACTGGCTCTCTGTCTGCATATCAAACATACTGATATTTATAGTACTTGTACTGGTCACGGACGCCAACAGAGGCGTTTCGCTGATATTCTATCTTAATTTTTCAGAGATGATCATCCTTATCAGCTGGGCGTATGCGGCCAACAAGCTGTACTTCCGTCTGTTTCCGCCGCGAAGGGTCGTCTGCTTTTATGGCGGGCTGTTCCCGGAGCATGTGCTGAAGAAGATCCAGGAAAGACCTGAAAAGTTCAAGCTTGCGGATATGTGCCTCTATGGCAGCTCCATGAATATCGACGTAATGCTGGATAATGTTGACGGAGTGATACTCTATAACCTTTCTGAAGGAGAATCCGCCAGGATAATGACAATGTGCCTGGCAAGGAAACTCAGAGATTATCTTGTTCCCACGGTCGGTGATATCCTCCTCAAGACCTCTGAAACGACTTTCCTCTTCGACACACCGCTCTACGTCGCAAAGAACGAAGGGCTGCGTCCGGAACAGATCATAGTAAAGCGTATAATGGACATTGTGATGTCTTTGACCGCGATACTGGTTTTTTTGCCGGTCATGATCGTTATAGCTGTTCTCATAAAGCTGGAAGACTGGGGGCCGGTGCTTTATAAACAGCTTCGCTGCACAAAGGACGACAGGATATTTACTATATATAAATTCCGCAGCATGATAGTCTCGGCCGAGAAAGAGAACGGAGTCCAGCTTTCCGTCGCCGGCGACCCGCGTGTGACAGGCGTGGGCGCATTCCTGAGAAGATTCCGCCTCGACGAACTGCCGCAGCTCTTCAACATACTGTCAGGCGACATGTCCTTTGTCGGGCCGAGGCCCGAACGTCCGGAACTTGTTGCCGCTTATATAAAAAAGGTTCCCGAGTTCGCGCTGCGCACAAGCGTAAAAAGCGGCCTGACCGGCTATGCCCAGGTAATGGGACGCTATGACACCTCTCCGGAAGAAAAATTAAAGCTCGACCTTATCTACATACAGACATATTCCGTGCTGCTGGATATAAAAATAATCCTTATGACTATAAAGATCGTTCTGTTCAACCTGAATGAAAGAAGAGGGAAGACCGCGGCAGCGGAAAATGTTCCTGAAGAGGCAGTCAGACATTTCCCATGACGGTGTAATGTTGCGGTTATTTATTCTTGTGATATCATAAATTGTTCGTGTCCTTCAGTTGCGGATACGGGCCCGCTTCTGCGGATGGTCAGATCTACTGCCGGCCTGCCGGCACTGCAGCAAAGCGATATTTAGGGGGATTTTCGTTAATGATGCAGCATCCAAGATTATACAGTACATCTTCGGATTACGTTTATTTCGGCCTGCGCGACAGGATAGCAAACAGAGAACTTAAACCGAAAGAGAGACTGCTTGAGGTAAAGATAGCCTCTGAGATGGGAGTGAGCAGGACTCCTGTGCGCGAGGCCCTGCGCAGGCTTGCAAATGAAGGCCTGGTAAAGATAGTTCCCAACAGCGGAGCAAGGGTCGCGTCTCCTTCGCCTGAGGAGATGGAAAGCGCCTACAGCGTACGTGAATATCTGGAAAATCTCAGCGTGGAGCTGGCATGCCTGAACGGGCTTGACAAACGCGCGGTGGAAAACATCGAAAGCGCGCTTGCCGCAGAAGAAAACGCCTGCGGCAGCGGCGATATCGATGCGTTCCTTGAAGCCGACAGCGCGTTTCACAGACTCATAGCCGAATCAGGAAGAAACCAGGTCCTCTGCGAACATATAGACAGCATAATGAAACGCACTCATGTCTTTGTATTTTTCTCCGGCTGTTTTGAGGAGGAAAGAAAATCGTGCGTTGCGGAACACCGTGCGATACTCCGCGCGATAGCAAAACGCGACAGGGAAAGCGCACAGAAAAAGATGAAAGAGCATCTGGTCCATACTTACAACAGCCTGGCCGCAGCGGAGGAGAAGGGCATCTGAAGCGAGGAGATGTTAACGATGTCGGATTTTGCAAAAATACCGTCCTTTGATCTTACAAGAAATTACGCACGTGTAAAGGAAGAGATCAACGTAGCAGTTCTCAGGGTGCTTGACACGCAGCACTTTATTCTCGGTTCAGAGGTCGAGGCTCTGGAAAAAGAGCTTTCCTCTTACCTTGAGGTAAAGGAGACCATAGGCTGTGCGTCCGGCACGGATTCTCTGGTCCTGGCGATGATGACGCTTGATCTTAAACCTGGCGACGAAGTTATCACCACGCCATTTACATTCTTTGCCACAGCAAGCTGCATCACGAGGTGCGGCGGCACTCCCGTGTTCGCCGATGTGGACCCGTCTACATACAATATAAAGAGCGAAGAGATACTCTCAAAGGTAACTCCGCGCACGAGGGCCGTCCTGCCGGTGCATCTCTTTGGGCAGATGTGTCCCCTCGAGGAAATAAAAAGTGAGCTCAAGGCGCGCGGAATCGTTTTAGTCGAAGACTGCGCACAGGCCATAGGTGCGCACCGGATTATCGGCGGGCGCATTGCGAGGAGCGGCTCGGTTGGGGATATAGGCTGTTTTTCATTCTTCCCCACAAAGAACCTGGGCTGTTACGGAGACGGCGGTCTGGTGTCCGTTCCGGAAGATGAAACTCTGGCCTCCCGCATCAGGCGTCTGCGCGTCCACGGGGCCGGAGAGACGTATATGCATGAGGAAGTTGGCATAAACAGCCGTCTCGACGCGCTTCAGGCAGCCATTCTGCGCGTGCGGCTGCGTCACCTTGAAGGCTGGAACGAAGAACGCAGGATAGTCGCCGAACGTTATGAGACGCTGTTCGCTGAAAAAGGTCTTTTGGAGTTCGTGACTCCTCCTGTTGAAGCAGAGGGCGGACGTCATGTCTTCCATCAGTACGTTATACGTGCCGCGCGCCGTGACGAGCTTCAGAAATTTCTTGCGTCACGCGGCGTGACCACGCGGGTTTATTATCCTCTTCCTCTGCATATGCAGAAATGCTTCTCGTACCTGGGATATAAAAAGGGTGATCTGCCCGCTGCCGAGATGCTTTCGGATGAGGTACTCGCGCTGCCGATGTTCCCGGAGCTGCTGCCCGAGGAGCAGGAGCGCATCGTTTCTGATATAGCGAAATTTTACGGCAAAGCATAAAAATCTGACTAAATTAAACTATAATATTGCAAGCGATACAGCCAGGAGGTGGCAGGAATGATGTACCCGTATTTTGATTCCACGATGATATTGCTGATACCCGCTCTGCTCTTTTCAATGTGGGCGCAGTACAGGGTCAAGAGCACGTTTGCCAGGTACAGTGAAGTGGCTGCGGCAAGCGGTGTGACCGCTGACCGCGTCGGCCGCATGCTGCTTGATATGCGCGGTCTTTCGAATATTCCGGTCGAACGTGTCGCCGGTCAGCTTACCGACCATTACGATCCGCGCGGCAAGGTCCTGCGCCTGTCGGACAGCGTAAACGGAAGCCGCAGCATTGCCGCCATCGGAGTAGCGGCGCACGAGGTCGGACACGCGATACAGGACCAGGAGGGCTATTCCATGCTGCGCCTGCGCAACTCGATAGTACCGGCAGTCAATATCTGCTCCACCCTTTCGATGCCGCTTTTCTTCGTGGGGCTTATTTTTGGTCATATGAACCTCCTGAACATCGGGGTACTGCTTTTCTGCGGCGTGCTTGTTTTCCATCTGGTGACGCTTCCCGTTGAATTTGACGCCAGCGCCCGCGCGCTGAAACTGCTTTCGGAAACGCACACCCTTACCCAGGGCGAGCTCTCAGGGGCTAAATCGGTACTTGACGCCGCCGCCCTTACATATGTCGCCGCGCTGGTGATGACGATACTGCAGCTGGTAAGGCTTCTGGCGCTGCGCAATTCGCGCCGCAGCTGACGATACGGTTTCGTTTTGCCTGCCCGGCTATAGTGTAAAATGAAAGAAGGAGTGAGTTTATTGCCTCTTTGCAAAGAGGGGCTTGTTCGATGAGAGGATTGGAAGCCGCTCTTTCAATATACGGCGAGGTGCAGAAAGGGGCCTTTGCCTCTGAAGCGCTCAGGCGGGTCTACAACGATATAGCACCCGGAGACCGGAAGCTTACCGCCACTTTGCTTTACTGTACGCTCCGCCGTCAGACCCTGTGGAAGACGATTCTGCTGAAATACTGCAGACGGCAGCCGCGTGCGCTGCCGCAGACGACAGTAAACGCGCTTATGGTAGGTATAGCGGGCATAGTCGAACTCAGGTATTTTTCTCTGCCGGTCCTTGTGAACGGTATCGTGCAGGCAATAAAGAACAGCGGTGAAGCCAAGGACATAGGGCTTGTAAACGCAGTGCTGCATACAGTGTCGGACGAAGCCGCAGGCTTTCTCGACGAACTGAAAAGGAGCAGCGCGCTGCGCGATCAGGCGCTCTACTGGGGAGTCCCGGGATGGGCCGCGGCGCAGTGGTCCAAAGAACTTTCCATCCCGGAAGCGAAAAAACTTGTGCGCGCCGTAGGAATGAAAAGATACCTGTCGCTGCGCCTGTCACGCGGAATCGACCGCAGCGAATATATAAGGCAGTACAGCGCTTCCGGGCGCAGGGCGTGGGCGTCGCCCTTTCTGGAGTTCTCCGTACGCACTGCCTCAAATCCGTATCCTGTAGACCTGCCCGGCTTCGGCGAAGGCGCGATAATGCCGCAGAGCGAATCATCCATGATCGCCGCGGAGCTTCTTGCGTCTTACGCAAAGGGAGGAAGGATCCTTGATATGTGCTGCGGGCGCGGCGTGAAGACGGGACAGCTCGCCGATATAATGCCTGACGCCCGCATCGAGGCATGGGATCTTTCGGAAAAGAAAATAAACGCGGCGCGTTTTGAGATCATGAGAATGAGATCGGAGGAGCGTGTGACTTTTAAGACAGGCGACGCGCTCTCTTTAGTCCCGGATGAAGAGCCTGACGCGATACTGCTTGACGTTCCCTGCTCCGGAAGCGGAACATGGGGGCGTCACCCGGAAGGCAAATGGCGTCTGCTTCCGGAGGATATAGAGAAAAACAGCGTGCTTCAGAAAAAACTGCTGGAGCGCGCAGCTTCGATGCTTAGACCGGGAGGATTTTTGCTTTACAGCACATGCAGTCTTTTCCGCGAAGAAAACGAGAAGGTTGTCGCAGACGTGATGTCCCGTCATCCGGAACTGCTTGAGATGCCGCATTTGAGAAGCGCCTCGTTCATACGTAAGGGCAAACCTTACGGAACTGTCATTTTCCCGGCTTTGCCGTGGGTCGACGGATTTTATACGGCGCTTCTCGCAAAGAGAAAATAGGGAGGCAGGCTAATGGGAAAATTTCACCGCTGGGGAATGATATTCGCATTTCTTGTGATCGTCGGCTGTGCTTACATGGGAATAAGAATGGTCTTTGTCGAAGACAAGGATTCTGAGGTGCCGTCCGTAACAGGCATGCAGATCGTGGACGCCGTCGACGCTTTGCAGGAGAAAGGGCTGCTTGCCAAGGTCGACAAGGTCGATTCCGCAATGCCGGCAGACACCGTGGTTTCACAAAACCTGCAGGCCGGGGAAAAGGTATCGCGCGGCAAGGTGGTGCTGCTGCGTGTCAGCAAAGGCGGAGCTATCCAGCCGATTCCCGACGTACGTGGCATGAAGTTTGAAGAAGGCGTCAAAAAGCTGAGTGAAGCCGGTTTTAAAGTAAATAAAGTAAAGCGTGTCGCCGACGCGCTGAAACAGGCGGGAACGATAATCGCGCAGAACCCCTCCGCACCGCAGCAGGTCTCTTCATCGTGCATGGTAAGCCTGCTGGTAAGCAGCGGAGCTAACGGTGAAAACCAGTTCGTGGCTATACCGGAACTTCGCGGCAGCGACAGGGCGTCGGCGGTCGAAATGCTGGAACAGCTTGGGCTGAGGCTCGGCCAGACCGCGGAAGCCCCGTCATCATCTATACCTGAGGGGAGCGTTCTTGCTTCCCGCCCGAAGAGCGGCACAAAGGTCCCGGCAGGTTCGGCCGTAAACCTGACGTTTGCGAGAAAACCGCTCGAATCTGAGCTGGCTGATGATACGCCGCCGCAGCAGGATCACGATAAGGAGCGTGCTGCGGCTGTCCGCCGCATAGTGGTAAAAGAGACGGCCCCCACTACGATACCTTCCAAGATCCCCGAGGTAAAAGTTCAGAAGCCGCAGGTGAAGACAGAGAAAAAAGAAGACCAGCCAAAACAGCAGCCTCAGGCGGCTGCGCCTAAAGATGCGAATAAAGAGCCGGCTGTGAAAGAGGCTCCGAAACAGGAAGCTCCCAGGGAGACCGCCCCTGCCAATGTGCCTCCCGCACAGGGATCAAAGACGGCAAAGGTACGCTACCAGGTGCCTCCTCTGACAAAGCCGCTGTCGCTTAAGATAGAAATGGCCGATGAGATGGGGACACGCGTGCTCAAGGACGGGGTCGCAAAGAGCGGCGAATATATTTCGATGAACGTTCCCTACAGCGGAGAAGCCCGCATAACGATATTCCTTGGCGGTGACTTTGTATGGCAGGACCGCTACAACTAAAGAAAGATAAAAACATTCTGATAGCTCCGTCGCTGCTGTCGGCTGATGTCCTCAACATAGAAGGCGATATAGCGCGGCTCGGCGGAGAGGCTGACTGGCTGCATGTCGATATCATGGACGGACACTTCGTGCCGAATCTTTCCTATGGCCCGGATCTGGTCAGGGCCCTGCGCAAAAGATACGCAGACGCTTTTCTGGACGTGCATATAATGGTGGAGCCGGCGGAAGATTTTCTCGATATGTTCATAGCCGCCGGAGCATCTCTGATAACGGTCCACGCCGAAGCCACAAAGCATCTTCACCGTGTGCTGCAGAGGCTTAAAGACGCGGGGATCTATGCGGGAGCCGCGATAAACCCGGGGACGTCAAAAGAACTGCTGACGCCGGTCCTTTATATGGCCGATCTGCTGCTTGTGATGTCGGTCAACCCGGGCTACGGCGGGCAGTCGTTCATCTCCGAGACCCTTGAAAAGACGCGCATATTCTCTGAACTGCGCGCCAGCCGCGGTTATGGTTATCTGATCGAAATGGACGGCGGCATCGGGCCGAAGAATATAGCGCAGGTCTCAGCCGCAGGCTGTGATGTGGCTGTCGCCGGAAGCGCTGTTTTCCGGCAGGCTTCGCCGGCTGCTGTTATTAAGGAGATGCGAATACTGTCCGGAAGGGGGTAATGCGCATGGCGGTCGAATTTGGTGCCGCACAGACGGAAAACAACGAAAACAGTGTACAGGAAGCTGCCGCGGAACTCGGAGACAAGCTCCGCAAGCTGAGAGAAGCGCAGGGACTGACATTTGAAGACGTCCGTGCCGCAATAAAGATACAGAAAAAATATATCGAAGCCATAGAAGAAGGCAGGACAGAGATCATACCCAAAGGACCGTTCTGCCGGAGTTTTATAAAGCAGTACTGCGAATATCTCAAAGCAGACGATCTCTGGGCCCGTTATGACCCGCTTCTGAAAAGCATAAACAGCACAAAAAGCGCGTCAAACGGCGAAGAGATAGTTCGCTCGGGCGTGGAAAGGGAGACGGCGTACCGCCGCCGTCCTTTGCTGCGTATCTTTATCTTTGCCGTCATGCTGCTTTCGATCGCCGCAGCCGCATGGGTAACGCTTCGCTACCGCGGAGAGATAGCAAAGGACGCAACGACCCCGCTTGACGGCGGTACAGCCGCTGTCATAGAAGATGCCTCGAAGGACGTTTCCGCTGAGATACTTCCCTCTTTGGATAAAGCGCCGGCGTCGCCGGGGTCTTCGATCGACCTCGGGTGGATGGACGGCAAAGAACCGGCGGCAAAAGCTTCGGACAATGCGGAACAGCAGGGACTGCCTGCCGCACAGCCGGCCGGTCAGGGCAGCGCCGCTGTGCCGGAACTGACAGTGAGAGCAGACGGCGTGATCTGGATAAAATTTTCCACGGGGAACAAGGTGCTCTTTGAAGGCCTTATGAAAAAAGACGAAGTACGCTCGTTTTCGCCGGACGGTACCGAGCCCCTGCGCGTAAGATACGGAAACCCCGCAAAGACCCTGATATCCTGGGGCGGCGGAGCCGAAGCCCGGGCGGGTACGGCGGCGAAGCCTATGACAAAATACTATCGCTCAGACGGCACTGTGTCCGACACAAAATAACAGGCGTCCGCCTTTGCATATCAGCATCTGAACGGCTTTTAAGAGTATCCTGCGCAATACCGGAAAAAGTTCTGTATATTATTAAGGCAATAAAGCTATCTGCTGCGGAGGTTTTAGTATGAGAAAAATAATTGCGGCTGTTTTGATAATACTCTGTTTTGCGACCGCCTCTTTTGCGGCTTTCAGCAAGAAAGGATACGTTCCGGAAGGCGACCCGATAAGATATTCGGGGCTAAAAGTCACAGAGAACGGCGTAACCATAGTGCTTCGCAACACAGGCGATAAAGCGGTGGTGTTCAATGCCGCGGTAACGTTTATCGGCCCGCGGCGGAAAGAGCTTGGAGATTTCTATATCGAAAAGACAGTAATAGAAGCGGGCGGCGAAGCCGTCTTTCACAACCTCTATCTGAAGGGCGATCACAAGCTCTGTAAAAATGCCGAATCCCTGCGCTGGACGATATACCAGCTTGAGAGCAGGTAACCGCGTATAATGAATTATAAAACTGCGCGGCGGGACCGGAAGGTCCCGCCGCGCTTTTTGTCTCTTTGCCGGCGGCAGGCGGCTCCGTACCGTAAATCGGCAGCAGGGAAAAGCGTCAGAAAAATTTGACAAAAAGAAAATTTGGGTGTACTCTCTGCATCTAACCAAAAATCGGCAGCCGAGAAAGCCGCGTACGCGGCCATACACTGCATAGGCGCCGTGTGAGGAGGGTTAGAGGGATGAAAACCCTTGCAGTGATCCCAGCCAGATATTCCAGTACAAGGCTGCCCGGCAAGCCGCTTGCTCTGATCGCCGGAATCCCTTTGGTAGTGAGAGTGCTTGATAATGTCCGCGCCTGTTCCTCAGTGGACCGGGTAATAGTGGCTGTTGATGACGAACGTATAGCGGAAGCCGTGCGCAGAGCAGGCGGAGAGGCCTTCATGACTCCGTCGGAGCTGCCGAGCGGCGGCGACCGTGTAGCGTATGTCGCAAAGCGGGTAGAATCCGAGTTTGTCCTTAATGTCCAGGTGGACGATCCTCTCGTGGGCGCCGATATGATAGATCCTCTCGTGGAAGCGCTGGCCGCTGACAGTTCGGTCAAACTGGCTCTTCTGGTTAAGAGGATCGAAAAAGAGGAAGAAATTTGTTCCGAAAACATCGTAAAAGCGGTTTTTGACAATAGAAAACGCGCGATGTATTTCAGCCGTTCTCCGATACCCCGTTTAAGCGAAAAGGGAGGCGTATGGTATAAGCATATCGGACCTTACGGCTGGCGCCGGGATTTTCTTTTTGAATTTGCCGCGATGGAGCAGACCCCGCTTGAAAAAACAGAAAGCCTTGAAATGCTCAGGGTCATAGAAAGCGGCAGCTCGATAAAATGCGTCGAGGCGCTGCGCGATACTATAGAAATAGACACTCCCGAAGACCTGGCAAAGATCGAAAAATATTATTCTTCAGGCCTCTGACATCCTGATATTTCCGGGGGAAGCATTCTGCGTTTTAAAAGGATACCGTAAAAACGCATATCCACATCCAGAAGATGAGATCAGCAAGGGCGCAAAAGTGCTTTTTTAAAGAAACGGAGAAGAATAATGCTGAAGATCGCCGAAAACATAAAAGAATTTACCGAAATGAAGCCGTTCTGGAATGTCAGCGTGCCTGCCGACGTAGTTTTTTCAGACGACGGGGTGGGTACGCTGCTTTCGATGCTTAAAGAAAGAGAAAAAAAAGCGTTTTTTGTTTTGGACTCCGCGCTTAAGGCGCAGCCGCGTTTTTCCGCGCTTTTTGAGCAGGATGATATTTTTGAATTTGACGCATCTTTTTCCGAGCCCCGTACGCAGGATGTAGATGCGCTGCGCTCTGAACTTCTTAAAAGATCTGAAATACCGGATACGATGGTCGGAGTGGGCGGGGGCGCTGCAATGGATCTTGCGAAAGCGACAGCTATATGCCTTGCCAATCCGAGACCGGCTCAATGCTATCAGGGCTTCGACCTTGTTATGAACAAGGGAGCGGATATTTGGACGATGCCGGCCCTGAACGGCACCGGCGCCGAGATAACGCCGATAGCGGTGCTTCGCGGCCCCGAGAAAAAACTTGGCATAAACAACCCCTATGTCCAGCCGGAGGTGACGGTCATCGATCCGCAGCTTTCGGAGGGAGCGCCGCACTTCAACCGTTTTTTTACGATGATGGACTGCTATTTCCATCACTGCGAGATAACGGCAAGCAAAACCAGCTGCGCGGCGGCCAGGGCCGATTCCAAAGAGGGGCTTGAGATCGCGCGCTCCGTACTTTCTCAGGATCTGACGCACTACAGTATGCCTGCTGCGATAAAATCGGCGGCCGCCTCTCTGCTCGGGGGCAGCAGTTCTGTTGCAGGCAGGGTGGGGGCCGCGCATGCGATATCATACGGCCTGAGCAACAGCGCCCCGCATCTGCCCCACAGCGTAGCGGTAACTATTTCGATATGCGCACTGGAGGATATTTACCCAAAAGAGCGCGCGGAGACGATGAGGTTTCTCGAAGCCAACGGCTTTTCCGTTCCAAAGGCGTCGGAATACGGCGTCACCGCCGAAAAAATTGACAGGATGACCGCCACTGCTCTCGGCATGGACAAGCTGTGGCTCAGCTGTTTCGGGGAAGAGTGGCGTGCAAGGGCGACAAAAAGCTATATAGAAGATATATACAGAAGAATCGTCGGGGAGTGATCAAAAGTGGCAGGGACCGAGATATTTGACAGAGAAGAGATAAAGGCCGTGGCTGATGTTATCGAACGCAGGATGATACACAGATACGGTTCACATTCGCAGCGCGGAGGAATTTACCGCGCGGAGGAATTCGAGGCGGCAGCAAAAAAGATAACCGGCTCCCGTTATGCTCTTGCCGTGTCGAGCGGAACCGCCGCTCTCATCACAGCGCTTAAGGGCATAGGGATAAAAGCCGGCGATGAGGTGATCACCACCCCCTTCACTTTCATAGCGACCGTTGAAGCGATAATCGCCTGCAATGCCGTCCCTGTGTTCGGGGATATAGACGACACGCTATCTCTTTCGGCGGCGTCGGCTGAGAAGCTCATCACCCCGCGCACCAAAGCGGTAATGCCTGTACATATGTTCGGTGCTGCGGCAGATATGGATGCTTTTACAGGCCTTGGCAAAAAGTACGGTATCCCCGTCGTGGAAGACGCCTGCGAGACAGTGGGCGGCAGCTATAAGGGGAGGGCGCTCGGCGGAATAGGCGACTGCGGCGCCTGGAGCTTTGATCCAAACAAAACGCTTACTGTAGGTGAAGGAGGCGTAGTCTTCACCGACGATCCCGACGTTTACTTTGCGATGGACTGCTACCACGATCACGGACATATCCACAGCAAGGAGCACGACCGCGGTGCGGAGGGAAAGTACGGCTTCGGGGTCAATTTCCGCATAAGCGAGGTGCAGGGTGCGCTCGGCGTCGTTGCGCTCTCCAAAATGCCTGAAGCTGTCGCGGCTCTGCGCTGCACAAAAAAGAAAATAACGGAAGCCGGCGTCGCTTTCGGGCTCAAGCCGCGTCCTGTGCATGATGAGGAAGGAGATACAGCCACACATGCTGTATTTATCCTTCCGACCGCAGCGGCGGCAAGGGAATTCAGCGCAGCCGCCAAAGAGGCCGGCTGCGGCTGCGGCATAATCGCCGATAATACATGGCATTATGCAAAGCACTGGAAAGCCCTTGCGGAAATGAGTGAAAAAGACTTTTTCGGAACGAAGACGCGCTCATATCTGCCCGAAGCGTTTGCGGGCGCCGACGAAAAGCTTTCTCGTGCGGTTATGTTCGGCCTTAATATAAGAATGAGCAGCGAAGATACGGACAAAATAATAAAAGCGCTCGAGGCCGGCGCAAAAGCTGCGCTGAGGGGCTGACGCACGGTCGGCACAACAGAAAGCCATATTTGCGTTTTTCCGGCGCGCGGAGCTGACGTCCGTGCGCCGGCCTTTTTTGCTCACCCCTGCCTGCCCGTCACAACTGTTTTTCTTCCGCCGCGGCTGTTGAGGCTCTGTCATTCGAGTTGGTATAATAAAAGCGTTCAATAAGCATGATAACAGGAGACGAGGTGCACACGATGAAGAAAAAGCTTCTTGCCAAAGTTGAGGCTCTTGAGCCGGAAATGCTGAAGACGCTCGCGGAAATGACAGCTTTCCCCGCGATAAGCCCTGAAGCCGGAGGCGAAGGCGAGGGGCGCAAAGCCCGCTATATTTTACAGAAGGTAAAAGATCTCGGCTTCAGTGATGTGAAGGTATACAATTCGCCTGACCCCGCGGCCGACGGCGGCGAACGCCCAAACATAATAATCTCTTTCCCGGGCAGGAGCAAACGCCGTTTGTGGATAGTTTCCCATATGGACGTCGTGCCGGCGGGAGAACTTTCTCTGTGGAATACGGACCCGTTCCGCGCGGAGGTGAAAGATGGGCGCATATACGGGCGCGGCGTCAGCGACAACGGGCAGGAGCTCGTCGCGTCGCTTTACGCACTTTACGCGGTAAAGGAGCTCGCTGTCACTCCGGAATTCGAAGTCTGCCTTGCCTTTGTCGCGGATGAGGAGGTCGGCAGCGCTCACGGGATAAAATATCTTATAAAAGAGGGGCTTTTCCGTGAAGACGACCTTGTGATCGTCCCCGATATGGGCTCTGAAGAAGGCAATATCATCGAAGTTGCGGAGAAGAGCATCTGCTGGATGGAGTTTACAGTGGAAGGGGTCCAGGTACATGGGAGCCAGCCCCATCTGGGTGTGAATGCATGCCGTGCGGCAAATGCTCTTTCGGTATCGCTGGACGCCGCGCTTCACGATGCTTTCCCGGACGAAGACCCGCTCTTCGACCCGCCGTTCTCGACCTTTGAGCCCACCCGGCGCGGGCCTAACGTGCCCAATATAAATACCGTTCCCGGAGTTGAGATCTTCTGCTTTGACTGCCGCGTGCTGCCTTCGATACCTCTTGATGCGGTCAGGAAGGTCGTTGACGCCGAGACCGCGAAAGCGCAGCAGAAATACGGCGTGAAGATCAGCTGTAAATTCCCGCAGTATGTTGAGGCGGCGCCGCCTACGCCGGAAGACGCGCCTGTCGTTTCAGAGCTGCGCGCCGCGATCTCACGGGTATTCCCTGGGCTTGAGATAAAAACAGCCGGCGTCGGCGGCGGCACCTGCGGCGCCTACTACAGGAAAGCGGGAATACCCGCTGCGGTGTGGGGGCAGGAGGCCGACTGTGCGCATATGCCGAATGAATATGCCGAGATCAGCCATATCATAAATGAAGCGAAAGTCTTCGCGCTTATGATGGCAGGAAAAGAGACAGACTGATCCCGCAGAGTTTGCTTTTCAAAGGCGCAGATCTGACTGGCGGAGGGTCGTTAAAGTTCTATAATAATATCTGACCGCAGCGGCGCATGACGCGGCTGTTTTTGCAAAGAATCACGAAAGGGGCCCGGCTTATGCAGAAGGACGACAATTACTGGTGGTATATAACGATAAAAGCAGATGCGTCCCAGGAGGACAATCTGTTTTCCATCGCGGATATATCAGGCAGCATAGGCACAGAGATGCAGGAACTGCCAAGCGGCATCCTGCGCCTGCGCATATATTACAGAAACAGTGAAGATATAAGCGTATGGCGCGGGAAACTTGCCGCCGCGATGAAAGAATTTCCGGGCGTGGAGATCGAGGACTGGGGAAAGATAGAAAACCAGCCCTGGCATGTCGCTGTCGAAGAGGCTTTTCCTCCGCTTCCTGTCGGCAGGAACCTTACAGTGCTGGCTCCATGGCATAAAGGAAACGAGCCGGCGGGCAGGACGCCCCTTTATATTAATCCGGGAAGCGCGTTCGGCACAGGCTACCATGAGAGCACTCAGATAGCGCTGGAGCTGCTTGAAAAGTATATAAAAAAAGGAGACGTCACAGCCGACATAGGCACTGGCTCCGGCATACTTACGATTGCGGCGCTCAAAATGGGTGCCGGGTTTGCATATGCGAGGGACATCGACCCCACCGTCATAGAAGAAGTGCGCAAGAATCTTGCGCTTAATGAGATCGAACCGTCCGTGACGGATCTTGCCGTCGGCGATCTGCTGAAAGATTTCGGGCATGAAGCGGACATCCTGACCGCAAACATTCTTCTGGATCCGCTCACTTCAATGCTTAAAGACGTTCCCGCCGTTATAGGCGGAAGCGGCCTTGCGATATTCTCCGGGATGCTTGAGAAGGAAAAGGACGTTTTTCTTTCCGCGCTTGCGGCCGCCGGCATGACGGTCTCGGAAGAACTTGTGAAAGGTGAATGGTGGGGTGTCGCTGCCAAGACTGAGGCTTGAGAACTGCCTCTTTGACGGTGATGTATGGCATCTCGGAGAGGATGAGGCGCATCATCTTATACATGTCCGCAGATGTTACACGGGCTCTGTCGCGGAGGGGCTGCTGAACGGAGAAAAGATAACGCTGCGCCTTGAGTGCCGCGGAAACGAAGTAACGGCAAAAGAGCTTGCAAGATACAGGGAAAAGGAGGCGCGGCCGCGCATCGAGCTGCTTCTCGGAGTGCTGAAGAACGATCAGATGGACGACGCGCTGCGCTTCTGCGCAGAGACCGGCGCAGCCGGTATACATCTTCTGGCATGCGAAAGAAGCGTGCCGCGCTACGAGGGCAGCCGGCTGGCCGATAAGATGCTGCGGTGGGAGAGGATACTTGACGAAGCCACTAAGCAGTCCGGCGCGGCATCTCCCCCTGTTCTCCACGGGCCTGTGCGCTTCTTTGATCTTCCGTTCCGCGATCTGCCGCCCCAGCGGCTTGCCGCGATGCTGGATCAAAACGCGCGCAATCTGCGCGAGATAGAGATCGCAGAACAAACTGTGCTTGCGATAGGACCGGAAGGGGACTGGTCCCCGGAAGAGACCGAAGCGCTGCTGCGAAACGGTTTCATCCCAGTAACGCTCGGAAGCCGCATAATGAGAGCAAGCACCGCGGTAGCGGCGGGATGCGCCGCGCTGCATATTTTAGGTGCTTTGTAAAACACAGCTGTTTTGTTTGGACAAAAACGCGGACGCGCTTCTTTCGGGGGGCGCGTCCGCGTTGTACTGCGTTCTGTTTTAAAAAACGTATGGCTGATTTATCAGCCGGAAAAACGGCGGCTCCTTTACGGCAGCGGGAAGAACATCTTGCCGGGGTTAAGGATATTCAGCGGGTCAAACGACTTCTTTATCCCGTTCATGATCTCAAGCTCGGCAGGTTTTTTGCTTTCAGCCAGCACCTTGCGCTTGATATATCCCACTCCGTGTTCGCCGCTTCCGACGCCTCCTAGCGATATCGCCTCGTTGATAAGGACGGCAAAGAACTCTTCCGCGTATACGCCCCAGCGCTCCGGCGTCATTCCTTCGGGCTTAAGCGGTATCGGATGCAGGTTGCCGTCGCCGATATGGGATATTATGCCTATCTCCACATTCCATTCCCTGCTGATTCTTTTTATGCGTCTGAGCATCTCGGGGACCTCGGAAAGTGGGACCATAAGATCTCCTGAAGCGCAGGCGTACGGGTCGCGGGCGCGCATCCCCTCAAGGCCGTTCTGACGCACGTTCCACATCGCGGCCGAATCTGTGCGGCTCTCGGCTACGAATACCTCAAATGCGCCTGCTTCGAGGCATATATTGCCTACGATCTCATAGCTGTCCTCCAGCTGCTCTTCGGTATCTTCCTCCACCTGAATCAGGAGATAGCCCTCGCTTCTTTCCTGCTCCGGCAGAGTGCAGCCAAGATATTCCGTCGTGTATTTCACGAGGTTCCTGTCCATGAATTCGCAGGAGATTATGCGCCGTCCGGAACCTATCACCTTTGATACGCTCTCTACCAGTTTTTCTATATCAGGATAGCATGCAAGCAGGTTGACTATCTTTCCAGGCTTGGGTTCAAGGTTGACTGTCAGCTTCGTAGCGATCGCAAGAGTTCCTTCGCTTCCGATAAGCAGATTGAGCAGGCTGTAGCCCCAGCTGTCCTTGCGGAAGCGCCCTCCCAGGTTCAGCACTTCGCCGGAAGGAAGCACGACTTCGGCTCCCAGGATATGACGCCTGGTGTTGCCGTAACGCACGACCTTTCCGCCTCCGGCATTCGTCGCGAAATTGCCTCCTATAAAGCTGGTCTCGGTGCTCATCGGGTAGCCGGCGTAGAGAAAGCCTTCCGCGGCCGCCGCGCGGCAAAGGTCATTCGTTATGACTCCCGGCTCAACTACGGCAACGCGGTTTATCCTGTCTATTTCGAGGATATGGTTCATGCGCTCAAGCGACAGCACTATGCCTCCGGCAAGAGGCACGGCTCCTCCGTTCAGCCCGCTTCCCGCGCCGCGCGGGGTCACCGGGATACGGTATTTTGATGCTATCTTCATGACGGCCGATACCTGCTCCGTGTCTTTCGGCTTTACGACGACATCGGGCATGTTTTCTCCCCATATGCGGCCCGCCTGGTCGTAGGCGTAGTTCTCCAGAGCTTCGTTGTTATCCGCTATTACGGCGTTTTTCCCGGTTGCCGAAATGAGTTCTTCTATTATCTCTTTTGTCAGTGTACCGTATCCGTACATTATCTGACACCCTTATATTTTTTCACCGCTTCTATCAGTGCTTCCAGTATCTCCATCGCGTCTCCCTGGACGGCAAGGTCTGCGACGCGGAATATCGGCGCTTCCGGATCCTGGTTTACGGCGATTATGGTCTCGGCGCCGCTCATTCCGGCTATATGCTGCACCGCGCCGGAGATGCCGAACGCGATGTAAACGCGCGGCGTAACGGATTTACCGGAAAGTCCCACCTGAGCGGAATAGGGCGCCCAGCCGAGATCCACGGCGACGCGGGACGCGCCTACTGTGCCGCCGAGAAGCCTCGCCAGTTCCTCAAGGCGCAGGAAGTTCTTCGCGTTTTTCATTCCCTTGCCGCCGGATACGATTATCTCAGCCTCCTGCAGCGGCAGGCCTACGCTCTTTTCCGGCTCAAACTTTATGAATTCGAGAAGGGAGGCAAGTTTCTCTCTGACCGGTCTGAATTCGACAACTTCGCATTTGCGGGAGTTATCCGCCGCAAGCGGGCGCTTTGATTTCGGACGTACGGTGCACATCTGCGGATCGCGTCCCTTGGTCTTTATATCGGCCATTACGTTGCCGCCGATGGCCGGGCGCGTCTGGACAAGACGCTTCGTTTCGCTGTCGATGGACAGCTCCGTGCAGTCTGCCGTCAGTCCGCAGCCGAGGCGCGCGCTGAGCATAGGCATCGCCGTGCGCCCCTGTGTTGTCGCCGACGCTATAAGGATAGAGGGACGGTATTTGTCTGTTATCTCGGCAAGAGCGGATACCGCGATGTCGGCGCGGAAGTTTTCAAATTCAGGAGAATCGACCACATAGACCTTATCGGCCCCGTAGGCCGCAAGCGAAGCGGCCTGCTCCTTTATACGGCTTCCGATCACCACGCTTGCAAGAGGCGCCCCGAGAGCATCGGCAAGCTCCTTTCCCCAGGCAAGAAGTTCGCGTGATACAGGGTGTATCTTTCCGCCGCGTACTTCAGCCAATGTCCATACTTCGGCGCTCATTTCACATTCCCTCCGCTTTCTTCCAGACAGTTTTTCTCTTCAAGCAGCTTCATGACTTCGCTTACCGCGGCGCTGAGGCCTTCGGCAGCTATCACCCTGCGCCCGGAACGCGTCACCTTAGGATATGTGACGTTTATCACCTGGGTAGCGGAACCGGTAAGGCCTGTCTCATCGGCCGCCATGCAGATGTCTTCCGCCGTCATTATTTTCACATCGGCCTTTTTTGCGCGCAGCTTGCCGGAAAGCGTGCAGAGACGCGGGATGTTCATCTCCTTTACGGGAATGACCATAGCAGGAAGCTTTGCGTCGACTGTTTCATGTCCGCCTTCTATCGAGCGTACGACGCGTATCTCGTTCTCCGTGATCGCTTCTATAGCGCTCACATAGGAAAGCACGCTAACTCCGAGTATCTCGGCGCAGGCCGGCCCTACCTGTCCTGTTTCGCCGTCGGTGGCGCGCTCTCCGGCAAAGATAAGATCGAAAGGCCCGGTTTTCTTTATCGCCCTGGCAAGAGTGCGTGCTGTGGCAAGCGTATCTGCGCCGCCGAACTTTCTGTCGGAGAGCAGCACTCCGTCGTCCGCTCCCATTGCTATCGCATAGCGGACAGCCTTCTGCGCGTACGGCGGCCCCATGCTGATCGCCGTTATCGACGCATCTTTTCTTGATTCCCTTATCCTGACCGCGGCCTCTACAGCATGCAGATCCAGCGGGTTGAGCTCGGCTTCGACCCCGTCTCTTATCATAGTGCCGGTCTTTTCGTCTATCTTGACCGTGTCCACGGCAGGCACCTGTTTGACAAGCACAGCTATTCTCAAAGTTCCTTCCTCCTTCTGTACGAGGAAAATGTATATCAGCAAATAGTGATGATATACTAAAATATACCGCTGCGTCAAACGCCGGCATTTCGCTGAAGCGCCTGTGCCTGCCGCATGCCGTGCTGTTTTCCGCATATGTTCATACATTTTTTGAAATTTTTTATGAAATTTTGAAAAAAGCCCTTCCGTAACACTATATATAGTGTTATAATCTGCTGGCTACGGTATATGTAGCGGATGGAGGACAGGGTACAGGATATGAAATGCCCCATTTGCGGCGCACCTGAAACAAGAGTAATAGAAACACGCAGCTCCGACGAGGGGCGTGTCAACAGAAGAAGGCGCGAATGTCCGGAATGCGCGGCGCGGTTCACCACTTATGAACGTCTTGAGGAGAAGGGTTACCTCTGGGTGATCAAAAAAGACGGGAGACGCGAGGCTTTCGACAGGGCAAAACTGATAAGAGGTCTCCAGCATGCATGCGAAAAGCTGCCGGTACCGCTTGAGACCCTCGAAGAAGCCGCAGACCGCATAGAAGAGCGCGTCCGCTGCACGGGGCAGGGAGAGGTCCCGACCGCCGTCATAGGAGAGATGGCTGCCGGAGAACTCAGAGGAATCAATAAAGTAGCCTATGTAAGATTTGCATCTGTATATAAGGAATTTACTGATGTATCAAGCTTTACCCAGGAAATAGCACGGCTTTTAGATGACAAGGAGGCACACCGCAATGTCTGAGGATCTTATCGGGAAGCAGGAACAGTTATTTAAAAACAACGGCGAATCTACGGATCTGGCCCTTATGGTCGACGCTCTGGCACAGGAAGAGCGTTCTCCCTGGGATGCCGGCAGAATCCGTGACGCTTTGATCATAGAGGCCGGAGTCGATCCGGCGACAGCAGGAAGCATCGCGATAGAGGTCGAAGAGGACCTTATGAAATACGGCCGCACGAAGGTCACGACGTCGCTGATACGCGAGATGGTGAACGTCAAGCTCTTCCGCCGCGGGCTCTCGTCAAAGCTGGCGGATCACTCGCGCATAGGCCTTCCGGTCCACGACCTTGAAACGATGATGTTCAATAAAAACAAGGAAAACAGCAATACCAGCCATAATCCTGAATCTATAAATCTTTCGATAGCTGAGATGGTGCTTAAGGAATATGCGCTGACGAAAGTCTTCTCGAAGGATGTCGCGGACGCCCATCTGAGCGGAGACATCCATCTGCACGACCTCGGCATGGTGAACCGTCCTTACTGCTCCGGGCAGAGCGTTGCCTACGTCGCCCGCTACGGCCTTAATATACCTTCGATAACCAGCGTTTCCAACCCCGCCAAACATGCCGACGTCCTTCTTGCCCATATGCTGAAAATGACTTCCGTGCTGCAGAACCACTTTGCCGGAGCGATAGGCTGGGACGCGGTGAATATGTTCTTTGCGCCTTACACTGTGGGCTGGGATTACGGCCAGTATCTTCAGCTTGCTCAGCAGCTCATCTTTGAGTTTAACCAGCTGGCCGGGGGACGCGGCGGCCAGGTGGCCTTCACCGACGTCAACCTTTATTACGAGATCCCCAACCACTTCCGTGAAGTCCCCGCGATAGGACCGGGCGGCAAATTCACCGGCAAGACCTACGGGGATTACGCGAAAGAATCAAAGATGTTCCTGCGCGCCCTCTTTGACGTCTATATGAAGGGCGACAGCCGCGGGCAGCCCTTCTTCTTCCCGAAGCCGCTGCTGCATATCACCGATTACTTCTTCAAGGAAGAGGGCTGGGAGGAATGCCTCGATCATGCCTGCCGCCTCTCCTCGGAAAAGGGAAACACCTATTATGTATTCGACCGCGGAGGAGTGGCGAAGCTCTCCGAATGCTGCCGTCTCTCTTTCGAGCTCACGCCGGAGGACCTGGACGAGGCGAAGCATCCATGGAAGATGCGCTACTGCGCGCTGCAGAACGTCACTCTCAACCTCCCGCGCGCCGCATACCGCGCAGCGGGCAGCGACGACCTTCTCTTCGACATAATAGATGAAGAGATGGAGCTTGCTGCAAAAGCGCATCTGCAGAAACGCGCATTTATAAAGAACATACTTGACCTCGGGGAGAGAGGGCCGCTTGCGGCGCTCTGTGTCTCGCATGACGACGAGCCCTACCTCCGCATGCGCAAGGCGAGCCATCTTATCGGCATACTCGGCCTGAACGAAATGGTGCAGGCCATGACCGGCGCCCAGCTCCACGAAAGCGAAGAGGCGGCAACGCTCGGCAGGGCGGTGATTCAGTATATGGATCTCAAGTGCCAGCAGCTCTCAGAGCGCTTCGGCCTGAAGTTCGTGCTTGAGCAGACGCCGGCCGAGAGCACGGCGCTGCGCTTTGCAAAGCTCGATATGCGGGCATGGCCGGATACCGCGAAGAATTACGTAAAGGGCGATTTCGCGACAGGCGAGATATACTACACCAACAGCACGCACCTCAACTACGGGCTCGTTCAGGATCCTATAGACAAGGTCATGCGCGAAGGAGAGCTTCACCCGATGATAAAGGCCGGAGCCATCACTCACGTATGGATGGGCGAGCACAAGCCCGATCCTCAGGCGCTTGCCTCATTCGTCATCAAGACCTTCAAATATTCGGAGAACGCCCAGGTGGCATTCAGCCCCGAATTCACGATATGCAACGAATGCAACCACATCGAGCGCGGGCTTCTTGATCACTGCTCGCTCTGCGGCTCGGAGGATGTGGACGGCATAACCCGCGTTACCGGCTACTTCACGCGCACGTCATCATGGAACGCCGGCAAGCGCGGCGAACTTAAGGACCGGGCGCGCCGTCCCGTCACGATGCAAAGCTAAATGTCCGGACTGTCGGGCATAAAGGCGGGAGGGTATCTTCCCGCCTCTTTTTTGGACTGGGACGGCAGGGTATCGGCAGTCATATTCTGCTGCGGCTGCAATTTCCGCTGTCCGTGGTGCCACAACAGCACGCTTGTTTTATCGGAACCCGGGCTTTTGCTTGAGGATATCTTTTCGGATATAATGCGGCGTTCGAAGTTTCTTGACGGGGTGGTCGTAAGCGG
>JAEEYY010000132.1 GCA_016288355.1 Synergistes sp. | reverse complement strand
TAAGAGCATTCGGTGCATGCAAAACCCCCGGTTGGGATTTGAAGGCGAGATCCGGTTTAATTCCGTCGATGAGAAAGAAGCCGGAAAGAAAATCATGATCGTGGGAGCCGGTCCTGCCGGTCTTGAAGCGGCGTGTGATTTGGCGCTGAGAGGATACAAACCTGAGATCTTCGAAGCGGACGATCAAGTGGGCGGGATGCTGAACCTTGCTTGCAAACCACCGTTCAAGTCCAACCTTGAGCGCGTTGTTTCCTACCGCAAAGAGCTGCTCAAGCAACTGAATGTTCCCATCTACCTTGGCTGCAGGATCGGTATCGAAGAGATCAGGCGATACTCTCCCGATGTGCTTATTCTTGCAACAGGGAGCGGCCCGGTCCGACTGCCCATTCCCGGATGTACCGGGGAGAAAGTCCTTACAGGCGATGAAGTCCTTCAGGGAGCGGAGCTCACAGGAGAAAAGATCGCCATGTTGGGCGGCGGGTTTATCGGCTGTGAGACGGCGGATTATCTTGTCGAACGCGGAAAGACGGTCGAGATCTTTGAAATGACGGATGAGATAGCGCCCAACCTTGGAATGACCAGGAAGTACTTCATGATGGAGCGGCTGAAGGCTGGAAATGTGAAGATCCATCTGGGAACCAGGGTCATAAGCGTATCTCTGCCAAAAATAACCGTAGCGCATAACGACACCGTTGAAGAATTGGACGGGTTTGACGGCGTTGTTATGGCGGTCGGCAGAAGATCCAATGACAGCCTGGTGAAAGAAGTGAATGAAGCTTTCCCGGGACTGCCTGTTTTCACGATCGGAGATGCCAAAACCACAGGATTTGCCCTGGACGCCATTTACGACGCGGCGGTGACGGCGGCATCCCTTTGAAAAAGGACTTCATGCAAAGGTAGTTCGTCCAAACGGACTGCAAATAGATCAACGAAAATTAAAAAGGAGGTTAGGAAAGTGAAACATAAGATGGGAAACCTAAAGCGTATCTTTGCTGTTCTCCTGACCGTGGTTTTGGCTGTTTCGATGATTGCCTGTTCGAATGGATCATCTTCCGGAGCGAGCCAGAATACGTCTTCCGGAGCGAACCAGAATACGCCTTCCGGAGCGAGCCAGGACACACCGAAGACAGAACCCGCCAGTGAGAGCAATCCGGCAAGCGACACGTCCTTTCCGCAGGGGAATATCGTGATCACTCTTGGCAACTCTCCCGGATCTGGCGGCGACATCTTCTGCCGGGCGCTTGCACAGGCGATCAACGGCAACCCGATCATGAACGGCTATTCCATCGTGGTCGAGAACCGTACGGGCGCAAGCGGCGCCAACGCAATGAACTATGTTGTGGGACAGAAGCCCGACGGCTACAACGTTCTTTCCTACACGACTTCGCTTACGATCGCGCAGGTTATCAATGATCTGCCCATCGGGCATCAGAATTTCAGACCTCTATGCTCCGTCGTCACCGACGATCAGATGATCCTGGTCAGGACGGACAGCAAGTGGGAGACGATTACCGACCTGGTGGAAGATGCCAAAGCGAACCCCGGTACACAGATCTGGGGCAGAGGACTTCCTTCCGGCGCGAGCACGCTGAGCCAGCTTGTCTTTTTGAGCACGATCCCCGGCGGCTTGGATATCAAGCCCGTTCCGTTTGACGGCGGCGGAGAACTGATCACGGCGCTGCTTGGTGGACACGTAGACGTGGCGACTGCAGAGTATGGCGAAACGAGAGCACAGATCGAGGCTGGGCTGTTCCGGCCGCTGTGCGTGCTTGCTGAGAACAGACTGGAAAAACTCCCGGACGTTCCTACTGCGAAAGAGATGGGATTTGATGCAGTTCTGTTCAGACCGAGAGGCTTCCTTGTTCCCGAGGGGACTCCGGATGAAATCGTAGCGAAGCTGGAGGAGATCTTCAGATCTGCACTGGATAACGAGGAATTTGTCAACTCTCTCCGGGAAGATGCTACTACGATCAACTGGATGGACTCCGAGAAATTCGGAATGGTTCTTGATGATATTTATCAGAGCTACATTGATCTCGGCTTGAAAGAACTCGCGGCAGCTGAAAGCAAATAGCAGATTCTTTCAGACAAAAGCGGAGAGGATAAAGATGGAAAAGTCTCGCAACATTTCACTTTATCCTCTCCTTTTGCATGGACCGTATGACAGGAGAATACTATGAAAAGATTACTTAAAAAGTGCAAAAGCGGGTTGTTTTGCGTCATCTTCGGTCTGGCAGTGATGGGCGTAACTTCTACGATCAATGGATATTCAAACTATGATCCTCTTGGACCGGCGCGTTATCCAATGCTTCTGGGAATGATTATTACTGTTCTTGGAGCTATGCTTTGTCTGCCTCCATATCAAGACAAAGAAGACGAGAGCGACGACACGAGACCTTTTCTCAGCAGATGCGTTAAGCTGTTCGGCGTTATAGGCTGCTGCTGCTTTTATATCATCTTCTTTGACAAGCTCGGTTTCGTGATTACAAATGTGCTGACTCTGATGGGCTGCACCGCGATTCTGGGAGAACGCAAAATATGGAAAATGCTGTTGTTCTCTGTAATTGCCAGTGTGGTGCTGTATGTGCTGTTTAAGGTGGCCCTGGGAATCCTGCTGCCTCCGGTTCCATTTTTAAATATATAAACGGGAGGAGTTAAGGCAATGAGTGAACTATTGCAGAACATAGGGGCCGGTTTTTTAAATGCGACAACCTTTCAGGGTCTTCTGCTGATTTTCCTCGGGACCCTGTGGGGCATTATTGGCGGAGCTATTCCGGGAATCAACGGCAGTATTTCCATGGCGCTCCTTTTGCCCCTCACCTATAACATGACGCCGCTGCAGGCACTGCCTATGCTTGCCGCGGTGTACGTAGGCTGCGAGTATGGTGGGTCGATCCCCGCCATTCTTATCGCCACGCCCGGAACGGGGGCCGCAGCGGCAACGGTCCTGGACGGATATGAGCTAAACAAACAGGGCCGGGGCGGAGAAGCCCTGCTGACGTCGTTGTGGGCGGGTACCATCGGCGGTATCGGCAGCGCCCTCCTTTTGATGATCTTTGCAAAACCGCTTGCTGATTTCGGATTGATGTTTGGCCCGGCAGAGTACTTCCTGTTAGCGCTCTTTGGGCTGTCCATCGTCAGTTCTCTGGCAGGAAAAAACCAGATCAAAGGCATTATCTCGGCCTGCTTCGGCCTGCTGCTGTCCACGATCGGCATTGATCCCTTCACAGGAACGCAGCGATTCACTTTCGGCATCTGGCAGCTTACCAGCGGGATAACGATGATCCCGCTCATGGTGGGCTTATTTGCTTTGAGTGAGATTTTCCTTCAGATCTATAAGAATAAGTTGAAGAAGGAAAACATTAAAGGGGTGAAGAACTTCCGCTTCCTGCGGCCGAAAGAGGTCAAGCGGATCGCCGGACCGAGCTTTTTGTTCGGGTTGATGGGGTCGGTCGTAGGCGCCATGCCGGGAGCAGGCGGATCGATCGCCTCTTGGCTGGCGTATTCCGAGGCCAAGCGCTGGTCAAAAAAACCGGAAAATTTTGGCAAGGGAGAGATCATGGGCGTCATCGCGCCTGAGTCAGCGAACAACGGAGTGCCGTCCGGAGCACTCGTGCCGCTGCTTTCTCTCGGCATACCCGGATCCAATTCAACGGCAATTCTTCTGGGCGCATTCATTCTCCACGGTGTTACGCCTGGCCCGCTGCTGTTTGTCAACAACAAGTCTATCCCATACACGATCATGGCGAGCATGCTGCTTGCCCAGTTCGCGCTGCTGATCATTGGCCATTTGATCAGCAGGCCTGCCATTGCGATCACCTCTGCGTCCAAGGTGTACCTTAACAGCATCATCATTATGCTGGTTTTTGTCGGTTCCTATGCTTCCCAGAATTTCAAGCTGGACATCGTTTATGCGCTGCTGTTCGGCCTGATCGGATTCGTTATGAAGCTGAACGGCTTTATTCCTTCCGCCACGGTCCTGGGGTTTGTTCTGGGAGATATATTCGAGAGGAACTTGCGCCGAGCGCTGACGATCAGCGGCGGAAGCGTCCGGATATTCTTTGACAGTACGCTCTCGATCGTTCTGGTCGCCCTCGTGATTTTTGGCTTTGCCATGCCCTTTATCACCGGCGCCATCAATAAGCGCCGTCAGAGAAAAACACAGAAATGACAGCAACCTGACCGACGCCGTGAAAATCTGAATGAAGCGGGGAAGTAAAAATGACAAAGAGAGAAAAGTTGGCTCTGCTCTTGAAAGGAAACAGCATTATCAAAGCGCCCGCCTGCTATGACGCATTGAGTGCGCGCATGATTGAGTACACGGGCTTTCAATGCGCGTGGGTAAGCGGAGCAAGCCTGACCAACGCCCTGTTGGGATGTCCCGATTTGGGAATTGCGTCGTACGGCGAAATGTTTACTACGTGGAACCACATCAATTCTGCTGTGAATATACCGGTGATCATCGATGCGGACACCGGCTTCGGCGGCGCTCCCAATACGTACCGCATGGTCCGTGAAATCGAAGAGATGGGAATCGCCGGATTGCAGATAGAAGATCAGACCTTCCCCAAACGGTGCGGCTTCTTCGCCGGGGTGGGCGTCGTTCCGATGCAGGAGATGGAAAAGCGGATCAAAGCGGTTTTGAAGGCAAGAACGGACCCAAACCTTTTGGTTATAGGCCGTACGGATGCCACCAAAAGCATTGGCTTTGACGAAGCGCTTCGGCGTGCCCGTCAGCTTTGGGAAATGGGAGTAGATATGGTATTTCTCAGTGCGCCGCAAAACGAGGAGCAGCTGGAGCGCATGAGTCAAATGCATATCCCGATGTGCTGCGATATCATTGAAGAAACAACGACCGCCGGCTTTACCGCCGAGAAAATGAATACGTACGGCTTTAAGCTTGTAAAGTATCCGCAGACACTTATCCGCGCGACGATGAAAGCTTTGAAAACGGCGTTGGATACCATCCAGGAAACGGGAGCAACAACGTCGATCATACAGGCTCTTGCTACGTCCGATGAGCGAAATCTGTTCACGGGGAAAGACAAAATAGATCTTTTTGAAAGCTCACTGGAACAATAGCCGCGTTTCGCACGGATTGAAACATCAAAGGAGAATGAGCATGATCCAATACATAGATGAGAAGGTCATATGGCAGGACGGCATGCCTGTGAAAGCTGTGCCGACTGACAGGGATACGATCGATCGATCTGGGACCATGACGTATCAGATACTCCGTTCACACAACGTATGTGATGACAGCAGCCTGTTCAAGATCAAGTTTGACGCGCTTGTCTCCCATGATATCACGTACGTTGGCGTTATCCAGAACGCACGGGCAAGCGGGATGCACCGGTTCCCCGTCCCGTACGTCATGACGAATTGCCATAACAGCTTATGCGCTGTCGGCGGTACGATCAACGATGATGATCATGCTTTCGGCCTCTCTGCCGCGCAAAAATACGGAGGCATCTACGTCCCTCCGAATCTAAGCATCATTCACAGCTACGCCTATGAAGAGATGGCGGGCTGTGGGAAAATGATCCTGGGTTCTGATTCACATACCCGCTATGGCGCGGTGGGAACCCTGGGAATCGGAGAAGGCGCTCCGGAGCTGGTCAAGCAGCTGCTTCACAGCACCTGGGATATCAAAGCGCCGGAAGTAGTCCTTGTTTATTTGACTGGAAAGCCCAGACGCGGCGTCGGGCCGCACGATGTTGCCCTTGCGCTGATTGGGGCGACGTTCAAATCGGGGGCTGTAAAGAACCGGATCCTCGAATTTGCCGGTCCTGGCGTAGAGTCTCTTCCAATCGATTTCCGTATGGGTCTGGATATCATGCCCACGGAAAGCTCCGCGCTCAGCTCCATTTGGATAACGGATGACGAGGTCAAACGGTTTTACGAGATCCACGGCCGGCCGGAGGACTTTCGTCGGATCGAGCCGGAAAACGGAGCGCAGTATGACGCGATCATAACGATAGACCTGGATGAGATGGAGAGCATGATCGCGCTGCCGTTCCATCCTTCCAACGTGTACACGATCCGCTATTTTCTGGATCATGCGGATGAATTACTGCGTGAGATCGACGATGAAGCCCAAAAAGCTTTTCCCAAAGCGAATCTAAACTTGAGCATAAAAATCGATAAGTCAGGAAGGGTCTTCGCGGATCAGGGAATCATTGCCGGCTGCGCAGGAGGTACATTCGACAACATCGTTGAAGCGGCTGACATCGTGAGTACGGGAAACATCGGGAACGGCTTTTTCTCATTTAACGTTTATCCAATGAGCATGCCTGTCGCACTGGAACTGATGAAGAACGGAGCGGGGGAAAAGCTGGTTGAAGCAGGCACCATTTTGAAGCCTTGTTTTTGCGGACCTTGTTTCGCTGCGGGAGATATCCCGGCAAACAACAGTTTTTCCCTGAGAAATACGACACGCAACTTTCCAAACCGCGAAGGATCAAAACCGGGGGAAGGCCAAATCGCGGCAGTCGCACTTATGGATGCGCGCTCCATCGCGGCAACGGCCGCAAACGGGGGCTCGATCACACCCGCATCAGAATATGAATATACTTCTGAGCCCCGGGGATTTAGGTATGATCGTTCCATATATGAGCGCCGGTGCTATTTCGGCTATGATAAAGCCGATCCCGAAAAAGAGCTTGTTTTTGGCCCCAACATAACCGACTGGCCTGAGATGTACCCGCTTTCGGAAAACATGCTCATTGAACTTGCAGCGGTGATTCATGATCCCGTAACCACGACGGATGAGCTTATTCCTTCCGGGGAGACATCGTCCCTCCGCTCAAATCCGCTCAAGCTTAGTGAATACGCCCTCTCTCGCCGTGTGCCGGAATACGTTTCCCGGGCGAAGGCGATTGCGGAAGTGGAACGGAAACGGCGAAATCAAGAACTGCCCGCTGAACTGGTGCAGATCCTTTCCAGAGTCGGCGACCCGATGGAATTGATCGGGAATACGGGTTTTGGCTCCGGTGTATTCGCCAACAGGCCGGGAGACGGTTCTGCGCGTGAACAAGCGGCTTCCTGTCAGAAAGTCCTTGGTGGTGTGGCAAACATATGTTATGATTATGCTACCAGGCGATACCAGAGCAACTGTATCAACTGGGGGATTCTGCCCTTTACCATTGGGAAAGAAACGCCTTTTGAATACGAGCCGGGGGACTGTATCTTTGTTCCCGGCGTTCTTGCGGCGATCCAGGAGGGAAAAGAGACGCTTCCGGCGACTGTCGTTCGACACAGCGGAGCCACGGAGGAAATCGTCCTGTACCTGAATGGGCTGACAGAAGTGGAAAGAGAAATTCTCGTGAAGGGCTGCCTGATAAACTATTACTCATCCAAGCGTTTCGACTGATGACGCCTTTTTTGAAGGATGCTCTTTTGCAATCCCCAAACTGGATTGCAGGGCGGGGATTGTAAGGAGAGAATCATGAGCAGGGGGATCGTTCGCAACAGCATGAAGGCCATCGACATGACCGATGGCCCGGTCTGGAAGCAACTGCTTCTTTTTTCCATTCCGCTGATAGCGGGCGATTTTCTGCAGCATTTTTACACAACGGTAGACAGCATCCTCGTCGGCAGGTTCGTCGGCAAACAAGCCCTTGCGGCCGTCGCGGGAACAGATACCACGATCAATATCATCATTGGCGTTTTTACCGGGCTCAGCGTCGGGTCCACGAGCGTTCTTTCCCAGCTGTGTGGCGCGAAGGACAACAAAAAACTG
>JAEEYY010000131.1 GCA_016288355.1 Synergistes sp. | reverse complement strand
GCAGACGTTTGCAGAACTCTTCGGAGGGTATCTCTGTATCGCAGTAGAGCAGCGCTGTTGTGCCGCACTGCGGTTTTACATATGAAAACCGCGGCTCGGCGGCTACCCATTCGTCAAGCAGCGCCAGGTTATCACGCACTATCTTTCTGCTGCGCGCAAGCAGCGCGGATTTTGCGGAAAGCGCCACATCTGCAAGAGCTTCGTCTATCATGCCGCAGCTTATCGTGTCGTAGTCGCGGTGCAGCAGTATCTCCCGCATCGCCTCTTTGCTGCGTGTTGCTATCCAGCCGAGGCGCAGCCCGGCGAGAGAAAATACTTTCGACATGCTGCCGACCGAGATTCCCTTTTCGTAAATATCGGCGATCGAAGGCGTCGGCACGTCTTCCTGTGTCAGCAGCCTGTATACCTCGTCGCAGAGCAGATATGCGTCCGCCTTTCGGGCTATATCGGCTATCGCGCGCAGCGTTTCTTCCGGCATGAGCGCGCCTGTCGGGTTGTTAGGGTTGTTTATGCAGATGAGCTTTGTCTTTTTGTTGACGAGGGTGCGCAGCCGGTCGAGATCCGGCTGGAATTTATCCTCTTTTTTCAGCTTAAGTATCCGCACACGCGCGCCGTAGGATTCGGGGATGGAGTAGAGCTGCTGATATGTCGGCATAACGGATACGACATTGTCTTCCGGTTCCGTGAGCGAATAGAGCACGAGGTGGTTGGCTCCGGCGGCTCCGTGCGTGGTGACTATATCGTCCGGGGAAACGCTCTCGTACAGACCCGCTATCCCTTCCCTGAGGGAAGCCGCGCCTCTTATTTCTCCGTATGTCAGGCGCCTCTCAGACAGCTTGTCGAAGAAAGCCTGCCTGTCCCTGCCGGCAAGGCTGAAAAGCTCATCTGTGCTGACCGAATCGACACAGGTCTCCGCGATGTTGTATTTTGCTTTGGTCTCGTAGCAGTTCATCCACTCTTCAACTTTAAAAGTTTCAATTTTCATGTCAGGTCCTCTTTTCGCCAATCGATTTACCGCGGTCATCTGCACCAAGCTGTTGAAAGGGCTGCGCGGTCATGCAAAAAACCTGCTTTGCCATGCCTTTTATGATATTGTATGTATTGTCTTTTATAATAATATCATATGCTGAGAGACGCCGGAAAGACCGGTATGGTGTAATAAATATTGTCGTTATGGAAATGCGGTCAAAGAAAGCTGCGCGGCGCAGGGAGGATATCATGGTTAGAAAAATAAAGTTTTGTATGGCCGGTTTCGGCAATGTCGGGAAGGCCTTTGCCCGTCTTCTTTTGGAAAAGAAAGCGGAACTGGCGGCGGAATACGGATGCGAGATGCTGCTTACCGGAGTCTGCACGCGTTCCGGAGGAGCTTTGGTCAACGCTGACGGATTGTCCTTTGAAAAAGTTCTTAAGATGAATGAGAGAAAGGAACGCTTTGCAGGCTGTAAGAATTTTGCCGACGGCGGCGTTCCGGAAATGATATCCGCGTCCGGGGCTGAGATATTCCTCGAACTTACGACGCTTTCCGCCGGGGGCGGAGAACCGGCGGCCGGTTATATCCGGCAGGCGCTGAACTCCGGCATGCACGTTATAACCTCCAACAAGGGGCCGGAGGCGTGGTGCTTTGATGAGCTGAACGCGCTTGCCAAAAAAAACGGACGGCTGTTCCTTTACGAAAGCAGCGTGATGGGAGGCGCTCCTTTATTCAGCCTTGTAAGGCACAGCCTGCGCGGAAACAGGATAGTGGCGGTGAAGGGTATTTTGAACGCTACGACGAACTTTCTGCTCGGAGAGCTTGAAAAGGGTGCAGACTTCGGTGCGGCGCTGAAGGAAGCTCAGCGCATGGGCATAGCCGAAGCGGACCCGTCTGCGGATATCAACGGCCTGGACGGAGCCGCAAAGATCTGCGTGCTGGCAAACGTTCTGATGAACGCGTCGGTAAACCCAGGCATGACATTTATAAAGAGCCTTGCCGGAGTAAGTGCGGCCGATCTTGAAGCGGCGCGCGGCAGCGGCTGCAGAATAAAATTCATATGCCGGGCTGAAAGAGACGAAAGCGGCGCCGTAAAGACGAGCGTGAAGCCCGAGAATGTGTGCACGGATGACCCTCTGGCAAATGCGGGCGGCTCCTCCACCGCGGTCACGCTATATACCGATCTTGCGGGCGAGCTTTCGGTCGTGCATACGGACCCCGGCATAATGCAGACGGCATATGGAGTCTACAGCGATCTGCTGACAGTTTTGGAAGCCGCGTGCTGACGCAAAGCCGGAAGACAAAGAGCGCAGCGGGCCGGAGCAGCCGGGCGCTGAGAGCGGGGAACAGTTCTTATTTTATCGGCAGGGTATGGCTGAATAGCACGATGATCCGAAAAGCAAAAAATGCGGGGCAGGCTTCGGTTCGGCCTGCCCCGCTGAATTATTCCTCTTTGTCTTTGCGCGCCCGTATGCGCCGTATCTTACCGCGTATCCCGCTCATCGTCTCTTCGGAGCAGAAAAGCACGATGTAGCCTATCAGCCCTGATATTGTAACGAGCTTGAAAAGGCCGAGCCCCGCGCCTATGCCTATCACCGCCATGAGGTATACTTCCGCTGCGGTAGTTATTCCCTTAACGTCTCCCTGCGGCCCTCTGTATATTATCCCGGCGCCTATAAATCCGATGCCTGTAAGCATGCCTACCATCAGGCGGGCGGGGTCGCTGCGGAAGTTATATGAGCTTTCCGCAAGCGCGGCGGCTTCGGTGAAGCCATATGAGGATATGATAGAGAGCGTAGCGGCAGCCAGCGCGATCAGAACATGCGTGCGTGCCCCTACGGGTTTTTTCCTGTGCCTTCGTTCGATTCCGAAAAGGATGCCGAAGAAAGCTGCCAGCAGAAGTCTCTTCAGTATCTCCATTTCGTCCGGCAGCATCTCTGTCACCTCCGTTTTATACTTACCGCTTATGTTTATTATAGCTTGAATCGCTGTACCCGAAGCGGTAAAATTTCCGGACATAGCATGAGCTGAGCGGAAATGAGCCGCAAAAAGGTTTATATACAAGACTTTTGTTTTTTATGAGGCGATATTATGGATAATGCTTTCAAATGGTATGGAGCGGGATATTCTTCAGTAAACGGGATCCAGACCTCGGTAGGGGAGCGGCTGATTGAGTCGATACCGCTTTTGCCTGATATGTCTGTGCTGGACGCAGGATGCGGAAACGGAGATAT
>JAEEYY010000130.1 GCA_016288355.1 Synergistes sp. | reverse complement strand
GTATAGAAAATACTCTTGAAGCTGAATATTCCAGACGGGCATGCGGCAGGCTCAATAATCTTTTCGCGGAGGCTCTGGGGATAAAAGAGGAAGATGTTGAATCTTTCATAGAAAGACATTTACGTGACGGTAACTGAAAAAGCTCCGAATATACCTGCCGAAGCTGTCAGGCGCTTTCGTTTGTACGATATGAGCTGTGCTGTTTCCCATAACTTATGCCTCAGGGGATGGCGAAAGCCTTTTTATCGTCTCCGGCGAAGATCTGTACGACAGGTGACGCTGTGTGTGCCTGAAAATATGACCGCTGCCATCACATACAGGGCTGACTGTTTAAAAGCCTCCCGCTGCGTCCCTGTTTTTCTTTCGTAAACAGAGATCTATATGCAGGATAAAGTTTGCGAAATGCCCGCAGGACTGCTGTATGTCCCATATGCCTATAAAAGTTTCGCCTCTCTGCTATAATATATAAGCGGTCAAGCGCTTTTTTACAGACGACGTCTTGGCGTCTGCCCGGCTTTAGCCGCAGGAAAGGTGAGTTTATGAATTTTTCCCTTATATTTAAATCGATGCCGATGCCCGTTCTGGCGCTTGTTCTTCCGCTCATTGGCGCCGCGGCATACGCTCTTCTTCTCTTATACGACAGCTTCTTTGTCAGGTGGACCCGCAAGCCTGTGAAACTTACCAGGCTTTGGTGCAAACTGCCCTTTTTTCTGCTTCTCTGTGCCGGAGCGGTGATCTCCGTTTCGATATGGAAATATGCCAGAGGCGCGTCGGGACAGTTTTACGCATTTACTGGCAGCGGCTGGAGCGGCGTGCTCTCCCCGGAGAGCGGCAAGAATATTCAGGCCGCTCTTTCCATTGATGCTTTCGGTGCGACCTCGGCCGCGCTTATGAGCCTTGTGCTGCTGACTGCCGGGATAAGGGCGCTGGCAGAACGCAGGCCTCCTATAACACCGCGCCTGATAATGTTCTTTCTGCTGGCATGCGCCGGCATTCAGGGGATCTTCCTGCTGAATAATCTGATAGCCCTCTTTGTCTTCCTTATCATAACTCAGCTTGGGGTAACGGGGCTTTACTGCGGTTTTTCGAAAGAGGCGCTGCTTTCGCGCGGCAGGCGCTTTTTCTATTATATTTCGCGCCTTCTGCTGCTCGTGATGTTCCTTGCCGGAGCGCTCATCCTCGGAACCAGATACGGGAGCACGAATATCAGCGTGCTTGCACAGAAGATAGAGCCCTGTCCCGAGTCGCTCTCGGCTTTTATTCTTTTAGTCGTACCGATGCTTTATATCTTCATAAAGCCCTCTCCGTTCCTTGATGAGGCCGCAAAAAACTGTTTCTTTGCCATCAGGACACAGGCCACGCTCTTTATCGTTTTTCGCGTCGTCTTTTCTCTTTACGGACCGATGCGCGGACTCCAGAAGGTCCCCCTGGTATTTATGATGATCGGGCTCGCTCTGCTTGTTTATTCACTGCTGCTGATGTCTAAGGGGCCCGAACCGGCTGATCTTATGGATTCGATTATTTGCTGGATGAAAGGGATAATAACGGTCTCCATCGGCGTTGCGATGAGCGGCTGTTTCGGCGCCGAGAGGGCCGCGGTCTACGGAGTAAGCGCGGTAGAGGCGATGATCTCGCTGTGGCTGGTATTTCTGCCTCTGTCTGCCGCTTTGATACTGATTACCACGTTTTTGAAGGAACGCGGTGATAATAGTTTTGAACTGTGGCAGTACGGCAAACTTTTCAAACGCATCCCGTTTGTTTCGTCATTCTTTCTTGCCATTCTTGCGATAGCCGCAGGCCTTCCGCCGTTTGCGGGCTACGAAGGCAAGCAGATGCTTCTCAGGTCAGCCAACTTTGTCAGCCCCTTTCTTACCGTGGCTCTCTTTTCGCTTACGGCGGTGATATTCTTTGCCGCGCTGCGCTTCTTCTTTGTTCTTGCTGTCGGAGGCTCTGAGGAGAAAGAAGTAAACCTTGAGGGGATGCGTGCGGCCGTCCTTCCGCTTGCGATACTTCTTGTCATTTTTACCGCCGCGACTCTGACTCCCGGCAGGATCTTTTCCGATTCGGTCTCTCCGTCCGCGGAATCTCTGATAAACAGAACCGTTCCGCTGCCTGTTTCCCCTGCTGAGGAGGAAAGATAATGATCTTTAAAATATCTACCGGTTTTTTTGTGTGGGACGTCCTGAAGTGGCTGCTGCTCTTCGCCGTCACATCTTTGCTGTTTGTGTCCGCCGTGCAGTATGCCGTTAAGCGCGGCGGAATAAGACTTTCCGACAAAGGCGCTTCCGCAGCGGATGAGGCTGCCGGGGCTTTTTCGTCAGCAGCTGCGCGCCGTTTTGCGGAAGAGTGCATAAAGCCCTGGACCGGGCACCGTTTGTGCCCTATATTCGGCATAGCTTCCCTGCTGCTGCTTTTTGTTACTGCGATATTTCTGGGGTGATGGCTATGGATGATATCTTTCCTGCTCTGTTCAACTATTTTGTCGCGGCTCTGCTGATCATATTTGTCTTTGCCGCTTCGCATAAGAGCGACAGACTGTATATGCTTATGAGCGCATTTATCATGAAAAAGAGCGGCCGGACCGTTCCCGACGCCCATGAAACCGGTTTTCGAACGATGTTTCGTTCTCCTGTATCTGTTCCCGGCTCTGCCCTGACGGTCATGGCTGTTTTTGCGCCCGCTTTGGCAGTGGCTTCTCTTGTGACTTTATGCGCAGGGCTGCCGTACTGCACCTTTATCCCGATAACCGACAGCGGTACCGATATAATACAAATGGCACAGATCTATCTTCTTTCTGAAGCTTTTGCCGTGGCGGCATTCTGCTCACTCGGTACAAAAGAGGGATTCGATCACGCCGCAGCCGAAACCAAAGATATCATCAGGCTGCTGTTTGCTCTTACCGCAGCCGTGGCGTCTCTTGCTTCTTTTTTTGTAAAAAACGGAGCTGACAGAGATCCGTTCAGCATCAGCACTTTTTCCGTAGTCGGACGTTTTTCCACGATGTCTTTCTACGGCATAACAGGCGCGCTGCTGTTCGCTTTTGTGGTACTGAGCCAGATTCCCGGCAAAGGAGCGGCGTTCAGCAGCTCGCTGCTTAAAGAAGACGAAATGCCGGACTTCGGAGGCGCTCCGCGCGCTCTGCTGAGGCTGTGGTCCTCGGCACGGTCATTTATCATCATATCTATAGTGGTTTTTGTATTCTTTCCGTACAATCTTGTCGACAATATCGGCGAAGGTGCGGGCATAGCATGGTACGGACAGGCGATCAATTTCGCCGCGTTCTGGCTGGCGGTCCTGCTTTTCAGGTTTGCCGCAGTTCCTTTCTGCCAGCTGCTGATGGCTTTTATCGAACGTATAGTGCCTGCCGGGATCGCTGCTGCGGTGCTGCCGTTATTTGTGGCTGCAGCAATGGCTCTCCTGTGGTATGAGGAAGCGCTTCTTGTCCAGGAGGCCGCGGTGTTCTGATGGACGACGTAATGGTGATCTCTGCCGGAGGCACGATAGTCTCCTCGGACCGCGGCGGAGGGTTCGTCCCTGATACATACGCCGCCCGCGGCATTTTTACGCTGGCGGAACGGTTTATCAATGAAAGGGGACATTGCAGTGGGATATGCGGCGTGTTCGGAGAAGCCGGCGTCGACAGTTCCGACATATCACCGGAAAACTGGCAGCTCATCACTGAAAAGATATATGAGGCGGCAGACCGCGGCGTTAAAAAGTTCCTCGTAATACACGGCACCGATACTATGGCCTATACCGCAGCCTGGCTTTCTCTGACTGCACCTGCCGGTGTTTCCGTAGCTCTTACCGGGAGCCAGAGAACGCCGGATGCTTCCGATTTTGACGGAGCTGACAATCTGCGCGGCGCGGTCAACAGTCTTTTCTCAGGCAGAAGCGGAGTGTTCATCCATTTTGCCGGCAGTGACTACGACGGGGCTTTTGTTCACAAGGAAGACGCGTCCGGCCTTTGTGCTTATGTCTCTTCAGGAGCCGGGATCCCCCGGCCTTATGGGCGGCGCCTTATAAAGAACGCCTGTGACTGGAGAGCCGCGGCCGGGCAGATGGAGCTTATACACCTTCATCCGGCGGTGATGCCTCATTTCACGCGGCGGCGCATATTGATTCTCGAAGGCTACGGAAGCGGCAACATGCCGGAGCGCATCCATTCAATGCTTTGCGAAGCATTCGGAGCGGAAGCTGAAAAGCCTGTCATTATAGCGGCAAGTTCCTGCGCTCTCGGGGAAAAGTCGGCCTCTTTTTACGGCGGGGTCGGCATAGCCGGGCTTGCAGCGAAAAATTTTCAGGTTTTTAATCAGGGGAGCTATTCACTTGAGTTCTTAATTGCATTATCATATCTTTCGTTATCTGTCGAAAATGAAAGACCGGAAGATATATTAGGCCTTTATCTGCAAAAATACTGATAGGAGGCGGCGTTATGGCGGCTGAGAATAAAAACCAGAATTTTATCGAAGAGATAATCGCAAAAGATATAGAAGAGGGCAGGGTCAAAGAGATAACGACCAGATTCCCTCCCGAGCCGAACGGCTACCTTCATATCGGACATGCAAAGTCCATCTGCCTTAATTTCGGCATGGCCAGGCAGTTCGGCGGAAAATGCAATCTGCGCTTTGACGATACGAACCCGGCCAAGGAAGAAACAGAATATGTCGAGGCGATAAAGGAAGACGTCCGCTGGCTTGGTTTTGAGTGGGCCGAGCTTTGCTATGCTTCGGATTACTTTGACCAGTTCCACAAATGGGCGGTCGATATGATCAAGGCCGGCAAGGCCTACGTCGACGACCAGAACGCCGAAGAGATCCGCGCAAGCCGCGGAACGCTGACGAAGCCCGGCGTCGACTCCCCGTACCGGAACCGCAGCGTCGAAGAAAATCTGGACCTTTTTGCAAGAATGACGGCCGGGGAGTTTGAAGAGGGGTCGCATGTGCTTCGTGCAAAGATAGACATGGCAAGCAGCAACCTTAATATGCGCGACCCGGTTATCTACAGGATACTTAAACGCGCCCATCACAGGACCGGCGATAAATGGTGCGTATATCCCATGTATGATTACGCGCACGGCTACGAGGATGCGATAGAGGGCGTCACCCATTCGATATGCACGCTGGAATTCCAGGATCACAGACCCCTTTACGACTGGTTCATCGCAAACGCTGACGTGCCGCATGTGCCTCATCAGTACGAATTTGCGCGTCTCAACCTGACATATACTGTAATGAGCAAGCGCAAGCTTCTCGAACTGGTAACGCTCGGGATAGTGGACGGCTGGGACGACCCGAGGATGCCTACTATCTGCGGTTTTCGCCGCCGCGGCTATACGGCTTCGGCGATACGCCGCTTCTGCCGTGAGATAGGAGTGGCCAAGACCGACAGCATGGTAGAGATAGAGCTGCTGCAGTACTGCCTGCGCGAAGAGCTGAACAGAACGGCGCGGCGCGCTATGGCTGTCCTTCATCCTCTTAAGGTCGTGATAACGAACTGGCCGGAAGGTTTCGTGGATGAGCTTCCGGCGGAGAATAACCCCGAAAACAGCGAAGACGGGAGCCGCACGCTTAAGATCGGGCGCGAGATCTACATCGAACGCGGCGATTTCATGGAGGAACCGGTCAAAGGCTTCTTCCGCATGTCTCCGGGAAAGGAAGTGCGCCTGAAGCACGCCTATATCATCCGCTGCGACGAAGTCGTAAAAGACGGGGCCGGCAACGTCACCGAACTGCGCTGCACCGCGGATATGGCAAGCCGCGGAGGAGACGCGCCTGACGGGCGTAAAATAAAGGGAACGCTGCACTGGGTATGGAGCGGAGACGCGGTCAGGGCCCGCATCAACCTGTACGGGCATCTCTTCACGCTGCGCAACATGAACGACATGGAAGAGGGCAAGGATTATAAGGATTATCTTGATCCGAATTCACTCGTCGTCGTTGAAGACGCGCTGGTCGAGCCGTCTGCGGCAGCCGCGGCCCCTCTTGATAAATTCCAGTTCCTGCGCCACGGCTACTTCTGCGCCGACAAATATACGACGCCGGAAAAACCGGTCTTCAACCTGACAGTCTCTCTGAAAGATTCGTGGGGCAAAGAGCAGAAAAAATAACGGCAGTAAATGTCTTGAATTGAAAGAACAGCACGGCGCGGCTTTGGATAAAAGCCGCGCCGTTTTTTAACAATTTATTGTATTGGCATCAGACACAGCCTGCCGGTTCAGTTAAGGCCGGATTTGACAGCGTACCGCAGAGAAGAGGCGATTTCCGTGTTCTTTCCGGTTAGTTGTCATACATGACGCCATGAAATACGGCAGGCGAAGCCATGCTGCGGTATTTGTAATGCTGAAGGCGTAAAAACAGATGAAACATTGCCGGAAACATGAGATAATTTCTGTATTATTATGCTTTTAAATACATATCATTGACACGAACAGCATGAGGGGGGAAATACCATGAAAAAACTGGTCGCATATTTTTCAGCAAGCGATCTGCGTATAACAAAGACAGTAGCGGAAAAACTGGCCGCAGCGGCCGGCGCCGATCTCTTTGAGATAAGGCCGCAGGTCCCATATACGAAAGAAGAACTCGACTGGACGGATAAGAACAGCCGTTCGTCTGTCGAATGCAGGGATAAATCGTCGCGCCCGGCTATTACAGATACTGTTAAGAATCCCAAAGATTACGATATTATTTTTCTAGGCTTCCCGATATGGTGGTATACAGCTCCCCCGATTGTAAAAACATTTCTGGAGAGCGCAGATTTTTCAGGGTGCAAAATAGCGATCTTTGCTACGTCGGGCGGCAGCGGGATGGGAAACACTGCCGAGGATATTAAAGCAATCTGTCCTCCCTCTGTGCGCATCATAGCCGGCAGGCGCCTCAAAAGGTCGGCGGAGAAAGAGATCGCCGAGTTTGCCCGGATCGCAGAGGGACAGTGAGGGGTGATATAAATGACAGGACCGAACGGAAAAAAGCTCGGTTTCGGGCTTATGCGCCTGCCTAAGAACGGGGAAAAGATAGATATAGAGCAGGTAGGGAAGATGACGGATATGTTTATGGAGGCCGGGTTTACTTATTTTGACACTGCATGGGCCTACCCGGGCTCTGAGGATGCGATCCGTCAGGCGCTGGTGGAGCGTTACCCGCGCGACAAGTTCACTCTGGCCACAAAAAACGCGGCCTGGATCAAGTGCAAAACGCGCCGAGACGCGGTTGCGCAGTTTGAGACTGCACTTAAACAGACTTACTCGGGATATTGGGATTATTATCGGCTCGGCAACTGAGGT
>JAEEYY010000129.1 GCA_016288355.1 Synergistes sp. | reverse complement strand
TTTTTGTTTCACACCAATAGTATAAGCCGACAGCCGACACGTTTCAAGTGCCGGCTGCCGTTATTTTCCTATATTTTTGGGGCTGCCTCGTTAGTGAGACAGCCCCTTTCTCTGTTTTTCGCCGTTTTTCTTTCTTTTGGTTCGGTCATTCTTGCCGTTCCCTTATGCGTACTCGGATCGCCGTTTTGTCGTTGAAAGGGTGTCGAAGAATGCCTGCAGAAAGGATTCCGAAGATTGCCCGCACGTTATTGACACCGATGCGCTTTTTTGCTATACTGAACATCCTGCCGGGCGTTTCGGGATGCGTTTCCCGCAAGCCCATTCTACGAAAGAAAGGTCTCCGTTCGTCTGCGCGTCCTTCATTTCTGTTTTGCAAGACGCTCAGCGGGCGGAATCGTCAATTTCTATGAAGCTGTCGGAATTTGAGCAAAGCGTATTATCGGAGGTTTCCGCGCGTCTCACGGCGCAGCCGGTGGCGACGGCGCGGCTCCTGATGCGGCCCTTTCGCACCTCCGATCTGGAGGACGTCTATGAATACCTGTCCCAGGAGGAGCAGCGCCGATTGAGCGGGAACACGCCGGTGGAATCGTTCGCGGACGCAAAGGAGGTCCTGGACTTCTTTACGGACCCGTCTCATCCGCCGCTCTATTTTGCCATCGAGGAGCGGACCATCGGGAAGGTCATCGGCAATCTCTCCATTGGTTTTTATCCCTTCGTGCGCATCAGGCCGGACACGAACGGGCGGCGGGGCGTGTCGCTGTCCTACGTCCTCAATGAGAACTTTTGGCGGAGGGGCTATATGACCGAGCTTCTCACGGCCCTCTACCGGGTCCTCTTTCTGGACTGTGAGCTGGAGTTTATCAATTCCGGGTATTTTGACTTCAACACCGCCTCCGGGGCGCTCCAGAAGAAGCTCGGGATGCAGCCCTGGTTCGACGATCAGTATACGCTCAACGGCTGTTCCTATCACACGAAAGAAATGATCCTCTGGCGCAGGGACGATTCCCGGCAGACTGAACGACAGGAGAATCACAAGCCATGACGGACGATATTGAGATCATCGGCGCGTCCGAAAACAATCTGAAGCACATCGACCTGACGATCCCCAAGGGGAAGCTGGTCGTATTCGCGGGGGTCTCCGGCTCGGGCAAGAGCTCGCTGGCCTTTGACACCGTGGCGGTGGAATCCGAGCGGGAATGGCAGCAGAGCTACCCGCTGTTCCTGCGGAACAAGATGCCCCATTACGACCGCCCGAAGGTGGACGAGATCCGCAACCTGACCCCGGCCATCGTGGTGGATCAGCATGCCATCGGCTCGACCTCCCGCTCCACCGTCGGCACGGCGGTGGACGTCGCCCCGCTGCTGCGTCTGCTCTTTTCCCGCGTGGGCCAGCCCAGCGCGGGCGGGTCGATGGCTTATTCCTTCAACCACCCTGCCGGAATGTGCCCGGACTGCACGGGTTTGGGCGAGCAGTTGGAGCTGATCAAGGAGAGCTTCTTTGACAAGGACAAGTCCCTGGTGGAGGGCGCGATCCGCTTCGGCCCCTTTTCCTCCGGCTGGCAGACGGTCTATTATCAGAACAATCCCCTGCTGGACGCCTACAAAAAGCTCCGGGATTTCAGCCCGGAGGAGTGGAAGGTCCTGGAATATGGGCCGGACGAGCCGCTCAAGGTGGAGTTCAAATGCAACAACATCGGGCGCATGGACTATCTGCCCTACGAGGGCGTCTACCCGCGCTTTGAGCGGGTCTATATGAAGCGGGACATCACGAAGCTGAAAAAGGGCCTGCAGGACGAGATCATGGCCCACGTGCGGCACGGCTTCTGCAAGACCTGCGGCGGCTCGGGGCTGAATCCGAAGGCCCTGGCGTCCAGGATCAACGGCAAAAACATCGTGGACTGCATGGATATGACAGCCGCCGACCTGCTCCCCTTCCTGAAAAGCATCAACGACCCGCGCGGCGCGTCTCTGGCCAGGCAGATCGCCGCCTATCTGGAGCGGATGGTAGACGTCGGCATCGGTTATCTCTCCCTCTCCCGCAAGACGGAGACCCTCTCCGGCGGCGAGGCCCAGCGCATCAAGATCGTGCGGAACCTGGGCGGCTATCTGAACAACATCACCTACATCTTCGACGAGCCGACCGCAGGGCTTCACCCCGCCGACGCCGAGCGCATCGGGCGGATGCTCTGCGAGCTGCGGGAGAAGCACAACAACGTCCTGGTCGTGGAGCATTCCCGGCAGATGATGGCCCTGGCCGACCACATCATTGAGATGGGGCCCGGCGCAGGCAGCGGCGGCGGCGAGGTGGTCTTCTCCGGCAGTCTGGAGGCCTTGAAGGCCGCGGACACGGTCACGGCCCGGGCAATCAATCAAAAGATCACCCTGAACCGCTCTCCCCTGCCCTGGACCGAGGGCTATCCGATCCGCGATGCCTGCTGCCACAATCTCAAGCACGTCAACGCGACGATCCCCAAGGGCGTTCTGACCGCTGTGACCGGCGTGGCCGGCAGCGGAAAGAGCTCTCTGATGCGCTACGCTTTCCCGGAGGTCTACCCGGACGCCATCGTGATCGACCAGAAGCCGATCGGGACCTCGATCCGCTCCACCCCTGCCACCTACACCGGCGTGATGGACGAGATCCGAAAGGTTTTTGCCAAAGAAAACGGCGTTGGAGCAGGCTGGTTCAGCTTCAACTCCGAGGGCGGCTGCCCCATCTGCAAGGGCACGGGGCAGATCAGCTACGAAATGGCCTTTGCTGAGCCGGTAACGATCACCTGCGAGGAATGCGGCGGCCACCGCTACAACGAAAAGGCCCTCTCCTACCGATATCACGGGCTGAACATCGAACAGGTGATGGATCTGACCATTGCCGACGCCTACGAATTCTTTGACAACGCGAAGATCCGCAAGCGCCTGCAGTGCATGCTGGACGTGGGTCTGGAATACCTGACCCTGGGCCAGCCCACCAGCACCCTGTCCGGCGGCGAGGTCCAGCGGGTCAAGCTGGCCAGCGAGCTGCACCGGGCGGGTCAGGTCTAC
>JAEEYY010000128.1 GCA_016288355.1 Synergistes sp. | reverse complement strand
TTTGAGCACGGAAGAAAAGTCTATGAGTGCGACATCATCTACGGCGGCAGGAAATACGACGTCGATGTGGATGCCGTGACGGGCAAAATAACAAAATGGGAGGCAGATGACTGACGCTGCAGGCAGTGCCCCCTGTAAACAGTGATACCACAAAACAGAACGATGGCGCCCGGCGCCATCGTTCTGTTCGTGTGAGAGGGAGGTTTAAGGAAGGTATATCTTAGTGAGCAAGATCACTGTCTGTTTGTTTTTCCCTACCTGTGCGGCAAAGTCGTCCGCCGCCGCATGAATTAGCATCAGCTAACTCGGAATGTAATAAGATTAGCACCGGCTAACTGTTTTGTCAACAGCTATTTTTAAAAAAAATCAACAGTAAAGTCTGAAGATAATGCCTTTGACCGGCGTCGATCCTTCGGCCACTCCTTTTGCAGGTAAGAATGGGAGCTGCGGGAGCCTCAAAAAACAACGCGATGCCCCTATATAGATCAGGGCACCGTGCTGTTCGTGTGAGAGGGAGGTTTAAGGAAGATATCTTAAAGAGCAGGATACTTGTCTATTTGCTTTTCTTTGTGTCCCGGCGCTGCGGGGGACAGCATCCGCCGCCGCATCCGCAGGAGCAGCCGCATTTGCCGGCGCGTCTGTCTCTGACAAGCTTTACAATGATTGCAGCAGCTGCCGCGAATATCAGTGCGCTAATAACGAGCGTTGCCATTGTCGGTTCTTCCCTGCTGTATTTTCTATATCATGCCCGGACCGCGCTTGCGTCAGGGAGTGTATTTTTCTTTGCCGGACGGAAGATCATATATATCGTACCCGCGAGTATCAGCGCTGCAAGCACAGTTGCGATGCCGATGCCTCCTCCCTGCGCCGCAAGGCCGAGCTGGTAGAGTACGAATGACGCGGCGTAGGCATAGCCGGTCTGCCAGGCTATCGCGATCGTGGTCCATTTTGCGCTGTTCATCTCTCTCTTTATAGCGCCGATCGCGGCAAAGCAGGGCGCGCATAGCAGATTGAAAAGCATGAAGGAGTAGGCCGCAAGCGGCGTATAGTGCTGCTGAAGAGCTTTCCAGATCTCAGCGCCGTCTTCCGATACTTCCGCAAAGCCGAAGAGTATGCCGAATGTGCCGACAACGTTCTCTTTTGCGACGAGTCCGGTGAAAGCCGCGACAGCGGACTGCCATGACCCCCAGCCGAGAGGCGCGAATATCCAGGCGATCGACTGTCCTATCTTTGCAAGGAATCCGTCGGAAAGATCTTCAACCATTTCGATATGCCCGTCCACATAGCCGAAGCTTGATGTAAACCATACAAAGATCGTGGACAGAAGGATGATGGTCCCGGCTTTTTTAATAAAGCTCCAGCCGCGCTCCCATGTGCTTGATGCGATATTTGCAAGTGAAGGCATATGGTAATCGGGGAGCTCCATGACAAAAGGCGCGCTCTCTCCGGCGAAAAGAGAGGTCTTTTTCAGAATCAGACCGGAGATTATGATGGAGGCAATACCGACAAAGTAGGCTGAGGGGGCAACCCACCATGTGCCGCCGAAGAGCGCGCCTGCGATAAGAGCGATTATCGGGAGCTTTGCGCCGCAGGGCATAAAGGTGGCGGTCATTATAGTCATGCGGCGGTCGCGTTCATTCTCTATAGTGCGCGACGCCATTATGCCGGGGACTCCGCAGCCTGTGGCCACTATCATCGGTATGAAGGATTTGCCGGAGAGACCGAAACGGCGGAATATCCTGTCAAGAATGAAAGCGACTCGCGCCATATAGCCTGAGTATTCAAGGACAGCAAGAAGAGCGAAGAGCACGAACATCTGCGGCACGAAGCCGAGCACGGCGCCTACTCCTGCTATTATGCCGTCAAGTATCAGGCTCTGCAGCCAGTCGGAAACATTCAGGGAAGCCAGGAAGCTTTCGACTGCCGGCGGAATGATATCACCGAAGAGCACGTCGTTCGTCCAGTCCGTAAGAAAAGTGCCCACCGTGGTTACCGACAGATAATATACGGCGAAGATCACGGCAGCGAATATCGGCAGAGCAAGCACTCTGTTCGTCACGACCGCGTCTATCTTATCCGTGACGGTAACGATTTTATCTTCCTTTTTCTTATGAACTTTCTCTATAACAGAGGATATGTAAGCGTATCTTTCTCCGGTTATGATACTCTCCGTATCGTCGTCGAATTCGGCCTCACAGCGTTTGCGCTCTCTATCTGCGGCAAGCAGCGCGTTTTTATTGCTGCGGAACATTTCAGCTGCCATTGTGTCACCCTCGAGGAGCTTTATCGCATACCAGCGCTTCTTCTCCGAAGGCACTTCTCCGGCAAATGCGGCTGCGATCTCTGCTATCGCCCGCTCCACCGAAGGACTGAATATCTTTACGGAAGGAGCCGCCGCCCTGCTTTCGGCGGCAGATACCGCTGCATCCGCAAGCTTGTCCAGCCCGCTGTTTTTCAGAGCGGATATCTCCACAGCCTTGAAGCCCATCTTTTCCGAAAGCGCGGGGCAGTCTATCGTTTCACCGCGTTTTTTTACGACGTCTATCATATTGACAGCCGCTATGACAGGAATGCCAAGTTCTGCCAGCTGAGTCGAAAGGTAAAGATTGCGTTCCAGATTGCTGCCGTCGATTATGTTTATGACGGCATCGGGTCTTTCTTCAAGCAGATAATTCCTTGCTATGCGTTCCTCCGGGCTGTAGGGTGCAAGCGAATATATGCCCGGGAGATCCGCCAGAATAACATCCTTATGACCGCGAAGTATCCCTTCTTTTTTCTCGACAGTAACTCCGGGCCAATTGCCGACCGACTGATTTGCTCCGGTCAGCGCATTGAATAAAGTCGTCTTTCCGCTGTTGGGATTTCCCGCAAGCGCTATTTTCATAACCATGATCTTTCCCCCTCAATTAAAATTACAAAATAAAAACAGGTCCCGCCGACCGGGGCGCTATTCGACCTCTATGATCTCGCCTTCGGCTTTGCGCAGTGAAAGTTCGTAGCCGCGCACCGTGACCTCTATCGGGTCGCCGAGCGGCGCCGTCTTCAAAACGTTTATCGTCGTCCCTTTCGTTATTCCCATATCCAGCAGACGGCGGCGGAGAGCCCCCTCTCCGTGTACTTTTACGACACGGACCGTTTCTCCCGGATTTGTATCTCTCATAGTTTTCATGACATTCCCTCCCGGTTGTCAGATAAGAATTTTCAGTGCCGCCCGGCGGTCCAGCGCTATGCGTGAACCCTTGATGCTGACGATAAGTGAGCCTGCGCTCTTCGAAAGTACAACGACCTCTGTCCCCGGGACAAAACCGAGTCCTTCGAGGAACTGGCGCTTTTTACCTTCCCCTCCGACAGTTTTTATCGTGTGTACCTCCCCTGCGGCGGCCATGACCAAAGGCATCATGAGTAAACCTTCCTTTCGCATAAGATTAGCTTAAGCTAACATCGCGCATGGATAGGTTAGCATTGGCTAATTATTTTGTCAACAGCTTTTTAGTGAAAAATTAAAAATTAAAAGATCAGCAGGAAAATCTGAAGATGATACCGGCAGCTGCGGAGAGTGCCACGAAAGATACGAAGCTCCACTTAAGTCTTTTTTGCATGACGTAAAGGATGACGCCGAAGATCATCGCTTTCCAGTTGAGGGCTGACACAAACGCAGAAAAGCCTGCCGCGGCGGCGAGCCTGTCCAATGAGAGCATCGTCACGGAAAAGACGCTCACGCCCGAAGCGCAGAGCAGAGCGATGGCCGCCGGGCGCAGACCGTAGAAAGCGTCTTTAACGACAATATTTTCATGAAAATTTTCGAGGAGGTTCGCGACGATCAGCACTACGATGATCGACGGCAGGATAAGCCCCAGCGTCGACGCAGCTGCTCCCGGAATGCCGGCCGTTATATAACCTGCGAAGGTCGCCATGTTGACTCCAATAGCGCCCGGAGTAGATTCCGCAACCGCTATCATGTTCGCTACGTCGGTCGCGGTGAACCAGCCGCTCTTTGCCGACAGCGCATAAAGAAAGGGCAGCGTTGCCATTCCTCCGCCTATCGCGAAGAGCCCGACCTTGAAAAACTCGCAGAAGAGTTTCAGCAGAAAGATCATTTTGTCCTCCTTAGGCAGCGCTGCCATGCTATACCAAAGAGAGCGGACGCTGCGACCACCGCCGCGGGACTCACGGAGAAGGGAAGGAGTGATGCAGAGGCGCAGAGAGCGAACACGAACGCGAAGATAAAAAAGGTAACGCGGTCTTTGACGGAGTTTTTCCAGAGGCGCGATACGGCGTTCACAACGAGCACGCATACGCAGACGCGCACGCCGGCGAAAGCGTTTTTTACGACCGGGTATGAGGAAAACGCGCGCAGCGAAGCTGCAAGAAACGCTATTACCAGAAATGGCGCGGTGACGAAGCCGAAGGTCGATATAAAGCCGCCCGGCACGCCGCCCCTCTTATTGCCTATGAAGGTCGAAACGTTTATAGCGACGACGCCAGGCGTGCACTGTCCGACAGCGTAATAATCGGTCAGCTCGTCTTCGGTGATCCAGCCGCGCTCCTCGATAAATTCACGGTGCAGTATAGGATACATAGCAAGCCCGCCGCCGAAGGTGACGGCGCCGATCTTCAGGAATATCAGATAGAGACGGAGAAGGTTTTTCACGACAGAAAGCAAGGTGTCTTAAAAAAGTATGCGCCGTCTGCTGAGGCAGGCGCAGCTTGCGCCCATATCCTTTTTTGAAGCGTCTTCAATGATCTCATATCAAGCCTTTCTGTCAGCACATAAGCGTCTCGATTCTTTCGTGCTGTTCCCGCACAGTGCCTGTAAGTCACATTTTCCGCAATATATTATTGTAACGAAATTGCGCTGTCAACGCGAAAAAAGGCACTCACTCTCTGCCTGTCCGTGACGGAAGTGGTCTCTATAACGACGGAGTCTGTTTTCGCATAAACGGCAACTAAAAGCCCGGGCAAACTGCTCCGGGCTTTTAGCCGTGGGGCCCTATAATATATAGGGTCGCCGCATCGATTATGTGTTTTGACAGAATCTTGGTGGAAAAGCTTCCGCT
>JAEEYY010000127.1 GCA_016288355.1 Synergistes sp. | reverse complement strand
TTTCATGGCAGATCAGTGCGACAGACTGATTAGGCTGGCACTGGAGAAAAACTCAAACTAACGAATTCTAAGGGGGTAACTCATCAATCTAGACATGTTTGTTTGTACACATTCATCAATCATGTCGTAACCATACACAAAATCATACACAACAGCTACACTAAAAGTGGCCGCAGGTTAAGTGCTTTCAACATTTCATGCCCCTTTTGAAACGGCCGGGGCCGCCATTTTACGGCTAGATGAGATAGATAAAGGTAATGAATAATAGGAGAACGGGGCGGGCATTTTCGATGACGATTTCATAAAGTCCTGTGAGCTTAATGTTAAAGGAAAATCCGCTGGACGCAGAAATGCGCGCCAGCGGATTTTTACGCTATTCGCTTTCTTCGTTAATTTTCTTCCTGTGCCGAGATCCCTTTATCTGTATGTATATTGCGGTCTTCAGCGGCCGTTAGCGCGGAGCTAACGGCCGCTGGTAAGTGTAAATGTGTACTAGCTAATAATTGGTTATAAGTGAAGTGAAGCATCCCCGTTCTATCGCCTCTATTTGATGAATTGCTTTTTTATTCCTCGCCACAGAGAGTAAAGCGTCAGTCCAATGATTATTAGGGAAAGCGGACTTGTCAGCATTCCCCGAATGAGCGCAAAGATATCATCATGAACAAGAAGCAACGCACGGGCTAATTCTCCCTCAGCCATACTTCCAAGGACGAGCCCAAGGACAAGAGGTTCCCTGGGAACGTTAAACGTTTTCATCAGATAGCCGATAATGCCGATAGCTAACATGATGTAAATTTCGACTACCGACATGTTGATTGCGTACGTTCCGATCACAGCCAGTGCGACAACGAGCGGCGCGAGGATAGTCGGTGGGGTTTCAATGAGCTTGATTCCATATCGTGCTACGAAAATTCCAACAGGAATAAATACCAGATTCGACACGAACAGTGTCATGATAAATCCGTACACGATGCTTGAATTGTCTGTAAAGAGGGCGGGACCGGGACGTAGGCCCTGAACCATCAGGCCGCCAAGGAGCACCGCTGAAACGGCATTTCCGGGAATCCCAAGTGTGAGAGCTGGCACTAAAGAACCGCCAACCACAGCGTTGTTAGAGGTTTCTGAAGCGATCAGACCTTCTGCAGTCCCTTTCCCAAAGGCAGAAGGATCACGGGAAATACGCTTGGCGTCGTCATAGGCGATGAAGCTGGCAATACTGCTTCCTGCTCCCGGAATGATGCCGACGACAATGCCGATAATGGTCGAACGGACAAGAAGCATCTTGTGCTTGAAGACCTCCAGCATCTGCCCCATGATACTTCCTTTGACGCCTGTCGCCTGACTTGTCATTTTTGCCATTCCAGAGAGAGTTCCGATGACCTCAGGAATGGAGTACAGACCGATTAGAGCAATAACAAGCGGAAGTCCGTTATACAGTTCTTCAATGCCCATTGTAAAACGGAAATCTCCGGTCAACGGATGCATTCCGACAACGCTGAGAAGAAGTCCTAAGGCACCAGACCATAGTCCTTTGATCATGTTTGTCTCGGAAAGGGAGGCAATGACACTAATGCCGAAAATCGCCAGAAGAAAATATTCCTGAGAGCCAAACATTAGCGCGATCTCTGCCAAGGGAGGTGCTAGGAATAGTAGAGCGAAGATACTCAGGAAACCGCCGATGGCCGATGAAACAGTTGCTAACGCGACTGCTCTTCCTGACTCCCTTTTCTTTGTCATGGGGTAGCCATCTAAAAGCGTGCAACAGTTTGCTGGAGTGCCCGGTATATTGATCAGAATCGCGCTGATTGCCCCAGCATATGTTGACGAACAATAAATAGCTCCTAGAAGGGCAAGTCCGAGCACGGGACTCATTCCGAAAGTTACGGGAACGACAAGAGCAACTCCCATCGTACTCGTCAGACCGGGCAGCGAGCCGATGACAACACCGAACACGGTGCCGATGAAGATGATGAATAGGACGTACGGATTAGCGAGGGACGTCAACCCCGAACTAATCCCGGTAAAAATCTGTCCCATAGTTATCCTTCCTCCTATATGAGTAGAGCCTTAGGAAGATGCATTCCTAAGAAAACAACAAACAGCACATATACTGTGGCTAAAAAAATGAACACGGCAAGGGCCATTGCAAAAGGCTTAGGATGACCAAAGCTTCTCATCATAATGACCAAAAAGAGAGTTGTGCTGACAAAATAACCAATGTAATAGATACCAAGCACATACAGGATCGTCAGAGTTACGACGATGAAAAGAGTTTTCAACTCAGTGGATTTGAATCCTGAGGAATTGTCAGTGTTCTGAGATTTCCAATTACGAAAGACCATCATCACTGATAGAAACGTCATTAAGATAGTCAGAAAGCGTGGAAAATGTGATGACTCAGCTGGATATTGAAACGATTGAACAGTTAGAAATGCTGAGATAAGTAGAGCAGTGATAGAACATATAGTTTCCTTATGGCAGGACATGAATTCATTCCCCCCTTGCGAATCAGGATGTCTCCGCAATAAGCGGAGACATCCTGTGTTCCTGAGTCTGAATATCGAACAGTTTAGCTAGAACAGGTCCTTATATTCCTCGATCGTCTTGACGGATTCTGCGATTGCCTTTTCAGCATCCTCGTTCCCCATGAAGTTGATGATTAACCCAAGAGCCTTTGCCTGCTCAAGGAATTCAGGAGATTCCGTGACGCTCTTGAAAGCAGCTTCAAGTTTTTTCAGGACATCTTCTGGGACATTCTTGGGAACAGCAATCCCGCGGAGAGAACGGCCAACAGAGGGAATATCAAGATCAAAGACATCTTTAGAGGTCTTGACGTCGATCCCAGGAACTGTTTCATTGTTAAATACAACAAGTGGTACAAGTCGTCCCGATTCAATATGCGAGACTGCGGAGCTCAGTGTCAAGATTGCAAAGTCGACTTTATTGCCAAGCAATGCAGTAGCGCTCGGTCCAGAGCCGTTATAGGGGATGAAATTTGTTTTGATGTCAAGTGCCTTTTCAACGACAAGTTCCTGAAGTTGGACGTTACTCTTAGGACCGTCTCCGGCAACGTTCAGCTTGCCGGGATTGGCTTTCGCATAAGCGACGATATCAGCAGCGCTCTTGAACTGACTATCCTTCGTAACGGCCCAGATGAGAGGATCAACCTGGACATTGCAAACATAACGGAAATCATCAAGATTGAATGGGACATTCTCGCGCAAGAGCTTAATCAGGATCATCGAAGGAAGGCTCGTTACGCTAATCGTGTAACCATCAGCACGTGCTTTCGAGAGTGCGGTCCAGCCGATTTGTCCGCCTGCTCCAGGTTTGTTTTCAACAGCTATGGACTGACCAAGGAAGGGCGTTATATGTTTTGCAATGAGTCGAATAAGGATATCATTGCCGCCTCCAGGGGAGAATGGAACAATTGCCAAAACAGGTTTATCGGGATAGGCTGCTCTGGCGACGACCGGGACCGTCATAAAACTTAAACATACGCACACCGCGATTAAAAGCCGCCACTTGTTCTTCATCATAATCCCTCCTAAATTGATATTGGGACACGCGTCCTACAGTGTCACTTTGTCGTTATCAACAATAACTTTGCCATCAACTTCAATACGGGGTTTCCACATAATTAGGTCATAATGTGTAGGTGCTTTTATCGTCCCTCCTAACGTAATACTCGTACCAATTCCGATATGCGCGGTACCGACGACACCTTCATCCTCAAGCATGATTCCGCACATGCGGCACTTGGGATTTAGTCCAACTCCAAGTTCGGCGATGTTGAAGCAGTTGCGGTCATTATGGCTCAGAAGGTCCCTATTCAACATTTCAGCCTGTTTGCCTCCGGAAATCTTTGTGATGTAACCGTTTTCAACGTCCACAATCACAGGTTCATCCAGAAGACCGATACCGATGTAAGGAATACTGGCATCTGCGACGATCTTTCCATTTGCTGTTCCCTCAAGGGGAGACGTGTTGGCCTCGATGGTCGGGATTGTTGAAAACTCCCCAGGCTCAACAACGCAATACAAAGAATTTCCGCGTCGCCCAGTTATATCAAAGGAAAGATCTGTTCCTGCCGGTGTTGTCAGATGGACATGATTGCCATTTGCAAACGCATTGGCGACTCCTTTGCAAATAGGCTTAATCGATTGGAAGTCAGCCTCGATGCCACCACGGAAGAGCATTTCTTCAGTGAAATCAGTCAGGACCAGTATTCTTGCTCCTGCTGCAGCGGCATTTTTCACGGCAAACGTATGAGTGACCGAATATGTGACTGGAATCAGCACAACGTCAGCGTGTTTCATGCTTTCTGCAATCAAATCTGGCGGTTCTTCTCCTGCCTTCTTTCTTGGCTGCATGATGCTTACAACGACTTCCGCGCCTCGTTCAAAAGCAGCTGCCGCTAGGATATTGGCTATTTTTACCTGGACCATATCTGTAACGATCAAGACTTTCTCGCCTTGTTTCAACGAGACACAGTTATCCATGATTGTCCGTGCTCCCTTGAACATCAGCACTTCTCTCATTTGCATTCGCATCACTCCTTAAAATATTCGAAAATGCTAGAATGAACAGGCGTGGCTTGGATTGTATGATTATATGATAATTATATAAAGATAAAAGGATTTGTCAATACGTTAGTTTTTTCTAAGTTCGAAAAAAGTTCCTGAGGAAAGATTGTTGTAATATCTTGTTTATTCTGGTATTTGGGCTCAATTTTAAATTTGACAGTTGTAACTGCATAATCGATCAAAGCTTGGTCCTTTATGATTTTGATCAGGATTTACAATTCACGGATAAAAACTGTTATAATCTTTCTATGAGGTAAAAAACTATTCGCACAGGAGAAAACAGGATAATGAGTGATAATACAAGAATTACGCCTGCGGGGATAAATGTCCACGTTAAATCTGAAAGACTCTCCTCTCAGGTCTGCCGACTTATTCTTAGTGATATCCAGAAAAGTACGTTAAAGCCGGGCGATCGTCTTGCTTCAGAGGCAGAGCTCTCTCAAAAATATGGAGTGAGTCGCTCAATCTTACGGGAGGCAATCGCAAGTCTTAAAGAAGATGATGTTCTTGAATCGCGACAAGGCATTGGAATTATCATAAAGAATCCTAATGAGCGGCAGGCTTTTCGCTTTTCTGATGTCTTCGATTCTATTTCAGTTGACGATATCGATTATTTTTACGAGATGAGAGCTATACTTGAATCAGCCGCTGCAGGACTCGCAGCGATTCGGCACACCCAAGAAGACATGGATGCAATCTCAGAAGCCCTGGCCGACATGGAAAAAGCTGTACAGAATAATTCACTGGGTAATGCATCTCACACTCGTTACAATGCTGCGATAGCAAAAGCAAGCCATAACCCTGTCCTTATTGGTTTTCTCGAGTTTCTGAGGAACAGATTACAAAACCTTGCGAAGGAATTACGAATTCAGACCATGATATCGCCCCATCGTGCGGAAACGGTCATCCGGGAGCATCAGTACATTGTTCAATGTATCGAAGAGGGCAATGCTGAAAAGGCGCAAGGAGCTGTGATGGTTCATTTAATAAATGCTGCACATAGATCTGGCAGGAAAATCATGACAGATCATTGATTTTTATCACTTGCTTTGTTTTTATGACAGCTATTCAAACTAAATATGACTCTTATGACTATGACTTAAGTAACAGAAAAAGGAACACCGTCGCATGTTTGAATAAGACATGCGACGGTGTTCGTTTGTAAAAGTTCACACGTCCCATTCTATCATTGGAGTTGAATACCGCCCAAAAAAGAGGGATAGACAAGGATTGGTTGAAGCGTTAAACTAAATCATATAGATAAAACAGATTTGAAAGACCGTTACTTTGGCTATATAATGCAAAAATGGGTAGCTTGATTTGAGAGGAGTGTTGTGCAATGAAAGAAATCCTAATGGCTCGCGGGGCAAAAAAGGTGGTTGAGTATTGTGCTGATGTGAAGTCTAACGAAAGGGTCCTTATCGTTACTGACTTTCCGAAGATGAACATTGCTCGGTGCATTGCAGAAGCTTCGTATCGAATTACTGACCAGGTGAGCATCATTTCAATGCCTCCGCGTGAAGTGGATGGACAGCAACCAACCCAGTGTGTAGCAGACGCAATGGCAGGTGCTGATGTGATATTTATGCCAGTAACCCGTTCTATTACACACGCGCCTGCAGTGAAGGCGGCTCTTCAGCGAGGAGCTCGTGTCCTCTCCATGACGGCTTTTACAGAGGATATGTTCATTTTCGGTGGCATCGAAGCGGACTTTGAGGCATTGGCCGCTCGTTGTAAAAAGATGGGACAGATTTGGACCGCAGGCTCAAAGGTTCACCTGACAACTCCGGCAGGAACAGATTTTACTGCTGATATAACTGCACGACCTGGTAATGCTCATACAGGACTTGCTCGCAAAGCAGGGGAATTCACTACTTGTCCAGATATTGAGTCTAGCGTCTCTCCTGTCACAGGCTCTTCAGAGGGGGTCATTGTAGCGGATGCTAGCATTCCTTACTTTGAAATTGGTGTACTGTCCGAGCCTGTTGTGTTCACTGTGAAGAAGGGCAAGGTAGTCAACGTTGAAGGCGGCAAGCAGGCTCAAAAAATCAAATACATGATGGATAAGCAGAACAACGAGGCTGTCTACAATATCGCACAGATTGCTGTAGGATTAAATCCTCATTGCCGTATCTGTGGACTCGATCTTGAAGATGAAGGAACCTACGGAACTGCGCATATTGGGATTGGGACGAGTACCCTTATTGGTGGCGAGATTCTTGCACCAATGCATTTTGATGGCCTAATGTACTCACAGACCCTTGAGATTGACGGTAAAACAATATTTAAAAACGGCGAGGCGGTTTTTGAATACTGATGTGTTTCACGTCTACCTTAAGACACAGCCATGGAAGAGCTCTCTTCCATGGCTGTGTCTTCTATTGTATCGTCTGAAGGCTTGTCTTGGCTGTTGATGAACGATCTTATCCAACCGAGATTAGGCTTCTTATGCCCAAATCCCCCCTTCTGCTATTCGAGCGATAGGGGCGATTGGGGCGGGGCATTCTGGATATGGCCGGACACAGAAAATATCAAGGCTGTTTTTTAGTATTTACAAGAAAATGGATGGATAGATAAAATATAAATGAATCTTTACAAAGTCTGTTGAGGGGGGTACAATCAAAATGCAGAAATGCATGACGTCTTTAATGTTAAGGGAACGTAAGCGGTTTCTGGCATCAAAGACAATATTTCAAGAGGAGGAACGGTTATGAAGGTATCCCGTGTTTTCAGAACTTTAGCTTTCCTTGTATTGCTGGCACTGTGGAGCGGCGCGGTTTTCGCTGCCGGGAGCGCGAAGGACGATTTGAAGATCGGTGTTCAGCTCGACGTTGACACTCTTGATCCTCATAACTCAACGCTGACGGTTGGCATTCGTCTTCAGCCGTTGCTTTTTGAGACACTTGTGGTCAAGAACGAACAGCAGCAGCTTGTTCCTTGTCTTGCGACAGAGTGGAAATGGCTCTCGGAGACGGAATTGCAGTTTAAGCTTCGTCAGGGCGTCAAATTCCATGACGGTACCGAAATGAAAGCTGGCGATGTCAAGTTCAGCATTGAACGTGCTGCATCAACACCACGCCATAGCGCGCGCTATACCGACCTGAAAGAGGTTATTGTCAACGACGACTACACGGTTACGTTCGTGACGAAGCAGCCTTCAGCGAAACTCATTGATATGCTCAGCGAAGTGCTTTTCGGCGGTGCGATCATTCCTGCAGCACACGTGGCGAAGGTTGGGCAGAGCATCGCGACCCAGGCAGTCGGGACTGGTCCGTATAAGCTGAAGGAGTGGGCTCCTGGTGAGCGGCTTGTGGTTGAAAAATTTGATGGTTACTGGGGAGAACCCGGTACCGCGAAGACGATTACGTACCGTGTGATCACTGAAGATCCTGCGCGCATTATTGCTCTTGAAACAGGTGAAATCGACATCGCTGAAACGATCCCGGCGACGGACATCTCTCGTATCAAGGACAACAATAATCTGTCGCTTCATCAGATCCCTGGAATCGTCATGACGTACTGGGCGTTCAACACTAAAAAGGCACCTTTTGATAATCTCAAAGTGCGTCAGGCGCTGAACCATGCGATTGACCGCGATTCCGTTGCGATTGCCGCTACCAACGGTACGGGACATGCTGCGAAAACGGTGCTTGGAAAGGGCATGGAAGGCTACTACGATGCGATGCCCGGCTTTGAATACAATCCCGAAAAAGCACAGAAACTCCTTGCAGAAGCGGGATATGCCAAAGGTTTCCCTGCAACAATCTATGTTAAGAGCACCGACAGTAATACGATGCTCGCTGCTCAGGTGCTTCAGGCGAACCTGAGCGAGGTTGGCATCGATCTGGCAATTAACGCACGTGAGTCGACAGCTCTCATGGCTTCTCTTGCCAAAGGTGAGCACGATACATATATCCTGACAGCTTCCAACCCTGATGTCTTTAACGGACTGATTTTCTTCTACTCTAAGACGGGTGCGCGTACTGGTAACCGCATGTTCTACAACAACCCTCAGTTTGATGTCCTTTATGAGCAGATTCTGAAGGAGCTTGACGCTGGCAAGCGTGCAGAACTCCTGAAGAGCGTTCAGGAAGTTCTCGTTGAGGATTGCCCGTGGTGCCCGCTGTACGGACAGAATTTCAGCGTCGGTTCCAAGAAGAGTGTGTCTGGCATCGTTCTGGACCCGATGGGCTTCCACGATTATTCGCACGCTTTTGTCGGCGAGTAACGGCTGAGCGAACACGACTGTTAGAGAATCACGGTTTGCATAGGAACAAAGAGGGGTGTCTTCACTGCGCCCCTCTTTTAGTTTAAGTAAGGAGGCCTCTTTTGTACCGATATATTCTTAAGCGGCTCTTGCTGCTGATACCGGTAATCATCGGCGCTTCATTGATCATTTTCTGCATCATCAGCCTTGCTCCGGGCGACGTCACGACTGTAAAGGCTGGCGACACTAGCGAAGAGAGCCTGAGTGCCATGCGTAAGGAACTGGGGCTGGACGATCCTCTGCTGATCCAGTATGGCCGCTATATGCTGAAACTGGTCAAGGGTGACATGGGACGTTCGTATTACACGAACAAAAGCGTTTTCTCCGAGTATTTCTCAAAATTCCCCAACACGTTGCAGCTTGCTTTCTGGTCGATGCTCCTGGGCGTTTTTATAGCGTTGCCAATTGGTGTTATCTCTTCAATAAAACAATATTCATTGTTGGATAACTGCGGAATGCTGTTTGCTCTTATTGGCGTCTCCATGCCGGTGTTTTGGGAAGGACTTTTGCTGATTCTGCTGTTTTCCCTAAAGCTTGGGTGGTTCCCTTCCGGTGGCAGTACAGAACCGTTAAGTCTGGTGCTGCCTGCTCTTACGGCGGGAACTCATATGGCAGCGACGGTTACGAGAATGACACGTTCCTCAATGCTAGAAGTTGTCCGGCAGGATTACATCTACACGGCCCGTTCCAAGGGGCTGAGTGAAAAGATCGTAATCCTGAAACATGCATTTAGAAACGCCCTGATCCCCATCGTGACGACGACAGGAATTACGTTTGGTACGTCGATCGGTGGAGCTCTTGTCACTGAAACTGTGTTTTCCTGGCCGGGAGTCGGGCGTTTGGTCGTTGAATCAATCAACCGTCGTGATACGCCGATGATTATGGGATGCGTCATACTGACGACAATCTGTATCAGCTTTATCAATCTGGCAGTTGATATTCTCTATGCCTATATTGATCCACGCATCAAGGCCCAGTACAAAGGGACGAGGTAAGTGAAATGAATGAGCTGAATAATCAATATCATACTCCCGATGAACTCTTGAAAATGCGTAAAACAAGCAGGGTAGGGGAGATATGGCGTCGTTTCAAACAGAACCGTATGGCCTTGGCGGGCCTTATTATTCTGGTCATCATCATTCTTGTCGCGATCTTCGCTGATCAGCTGGTTGACTACAAAACACAGGTAATCAAAATCAGCCTGCCGAACCGTTTCAAGGGACCAAGCGCACGCAACTGGCTGGGAACTGATGAGTTGGGGCGCGATATCCTTGCCAGACTGATCTACGGCGCACGTGTGTCACTCTCTGTGGGGATTGTAGCTGTGAGCTTTTCACTGCTCATTGGTGGCACGTTGGGAGCAGTAGCGGGATATTACGGCGGTGTGGTAGAGAATCTGATCATGCGTTTTTCCGATATCTTGCAGGCGATTCCACACTTGCTGCTTGCGATTACGATCGTGTCGGCATTTGGGCAGAGTATGCCGGTGCTAATGATAGCTGTAGGCATATCGAGTATTCCAGCCTATATCCGTATAGTTAGGGCTTCGACGTTGACGATCAAAGATCAGGAATACATCGAGGCTGCGCGTTGTCTTGGCGCGCGGGATTGGCAGATCATTGCCCGTCATATCATCAACAACTGCATGGCACCGATCATTGTCGAGGCTACGTTGCGTACGGCTGCAGCGATCCTGTCGACGTCAAGCATGAGCTTCCTGGGGTTGGGGGTAAAAGCTCCTACACCTGAATGGGGCGCGATTATGTCAGGTGGACGTGCTTACCTTCGCGACGCTTGGCATATCACTCTTTTCCCTGGGTTGACGATCATGATAACGATCCTGGCACTTAACCTTATGGGCGACGGGCTCCGTGACGCTCTTGATCCGAAGCTGAAACGGTAGGAGGATGCAACATGAATGACGATAAGCAAATCCTCTTGACAATTGAAAATCTGGTCGTCGATTACGTGACCCATGGCGGCACTGTTCATGCGGCGACAGGTGTCGATATTCAGCTGAAGCCGCGGCAGACTCTTGGTCTCGTTGGTGAGACGGGAGCAGGAAAAACGACGACCGCGAAGGCAATCATGAACCTGATCCCGGACCCACCTGGAGTGATTCGTGAAGGAAAGATCGTCCTTGACGGCGTCAGCATTTTTGACATCAACAAAGAAAAACGTGAGGTTCTGCCAGCTACACAGATGCAGCATATTCGCGGCAACCTTGTCTCGATGATCTTCCAGGATCCCATGACGTCCCTTAACCCAGTTCTGACAGTAGGTGAGCAGATCAGAGAAGTGATTGCGGTCCATCACCCAGAGTTAGGCAGCGGTGAGGCGTACGCTAGGGCAAAAGAAATGCTGGAGTTGGTAGGTATCCCAGGTGAGCGGGCAGGGGAGTATCCACACCAGTTTTCAGGCGGTATGAAACAGCGTGTTGTGATTGCTATTGCACTTGCCTGTACTCCCAAACTGCTGATTGCCGACGAGCCAACGACAGCGCTTGATGTGACAATTCAGGCCCAGGTGTTAGAGCTGATTAAAAAACTCCAGAAACAGAACGACATGGCAATGCTTATGATTACTCATGATCTTGGTATTGTCGCCGAAGTTTGCGACGAAGTGTCAGTGATGTATGCCGGCGGTATTGTCGAGCATGGGACGCTGGAGGATATTTTTGAACGGACCCAGCACCCGTACACCGAAGGTCTATTCAATTCACTTCCAAATATTCATGAGCGAGGGGCATCGCTGAAGCCTATTCCTGGCCTGATGCCTGATCCGACGAACTTGCCGCAAGGCTGTGCTTTTTCACCTCGTTGTTCGTACGCGACAGAGGCATGTCGGCGGGAGAAACCGAGAGGACGCTGGATTTCACAGACGCACTTTGTAGCCTGTAGTGCTTATGACGATCCGCTCTTTTCCATTAGGAGAAATTCCCATGAATAAGGATATTATTATTGAAGCACGCGGGCTGAAAAAGTATTTCAGGACTCCGCGGGGACTGCTTCATGCTGTCGATGACGTTTCGTTTTCGCTTGAACGTGGTAAAACTCTGGGGATTGTCGGAGAATCCGGCTGTGGAAAGTCAACAACCGGACGAGTTCTCCTTCGTCTTATTGAGCCGACTGCAGGAAGTATCTTTTTTGAAGGACGTGATATTACTGGCATAAGCCAAAATGAGCTACGTGCATTGCGTAAAGATATGCAGTTAATTTTTCAGGATCCGTTTTCTTCGCTGGACCCGAGAAAAACGCTGAGACAGATCATTGGCGAGCCTCTTGAGTTGCATCATGTGCTCTCAGATACGCGAGCGATTGCTGCCCGTGTTGCCGAGCTGATGGATGTTGTTGGTCTTTCGGCTCGTCTGATCAACAGCTATCCCCATGAGCTTGATGGTGGACGACGCCAACGAGTTGGAATCGCGAGAGCGCTTGCCCTAAATCCCAAATTCGTTGTCTGCGATGAGCCTGTGTCTGCTCTTGATGTCTCCATTCAGGCGCAAATTCTCAATTTGCTTAAATCATTGCAGAAGGAGCGGGGACTGACCTATATTTTCATCACTCACGATCTCTCCGTCGTCAATTATTTCTCAGACGAAATTGCCGTGATGTATCTGGGCAGAGTTGTTGAAAAAGCCCCAACAGAAAGGCTTTTCGAGCACCCGGTCCATCCGTATACGAAAGCTTTGCTTTCGGCTATTCCTGTCCCTGATCTAAAACACAGGCAAGAGCGGATTATCTTAAAGGGCGAAATAACTTCGCCAGTAAACCTTCCTGATGAGTGTCGCTTTGCTGCCCGTTGTGGCTTCACAAATGAAACATGCCGAAAGTGTGATCCTCCTCTGGTTGAAATCGAACCAGGGCATTTCGTAGCCTGTGCTCGGGCTATGGAACTTGAAAGTTGAGATGAACACATGAGTCAGTCTCCTTCGACGTTTGTTTATGTGGGAAGTTATACTGTAGAGCGGAGTCAGGGTGATCGCTTTGTGCCTGCGCAGGCTGCTAAAGGGATTCGCGTGTTCTGCGTTGACCCTGAAAGTGGCGCCTGGAACCTTGTTCAGGAAATTGAACAACTGAACCCAATGTATCTACTCTGGGGCAAGGATAAAAAGACGTTATATGCCGCCAGCAGTGATAGCAATAAGGTGTATGCCTATCGTGTAAACGGGGAAACAGGGATATTGTCGCTTCTAGGTGAGCAGTCGATCGTGGGCAAAAGTACCCTATGTCTCTCTGCAACGAAAGATTATTCGTTCCTGATTGTGGGGACAATTTCTGGCGCAATGGCGAGTATCCGGCTTCGTGAAGATGGGGCATTAGGTGAGGTGTGTGACAATTTTGACCTACCCGGTGAACCTGGCCCGTTGCGTGGTGAACAGCCTTGTCCAAGACCGCATCATTGCCCGTTTGATCCCGATGGGAAGTACTGTTACGTCCTTGATAAGGGCGCCGATCTCGTCAGGACATATACTGTCAATTCCGAAAGCGGAAAGATGGTGCAGGTCTCCACACTGCGGACGCGTCCAGGATCTATTCCACGTCATATTGTTTTCAATGCGGAAGGAAGCTTGGCTTATATCAACACAGAACACACCTGTACTGTTGTCAGCTGCAAGAGAGATGCTGAGACGGGGGTGCTTGAGGCATTTCAGATTCTGCCAACGATCCCGGAGGATTTTGTCGGAAACTACAGCCTTTCTTCCGAGATTGTCCTTCATCCCTCCGGAAAATGGTTGTATGTCTCAAACCGGGGGCATGACAGCATCGCAGTATTCAAAGTCGATCAGAAGAGCGGACGGCTGACGACTGTAGGTTGGCAGCACACACTTGGTGAGGTCCCTCGCTTTTTTGACATTGAGCCTGGCGGAAAATTCCTGTGCGTCGCAAATCAGAAGACTGGAACGATTAAGATTTTCAGTATAGATTCACAGACCGGCATGCTCTCATTTACAGGACAAACTGTTGAAACACCAACGCCGGTGTGGCTCCTGTTTTCTAGCCCTTTGCCGGCTCTACATCGGTGAAAAGCACAAAAACACGGTTTCTCATTTAAGCAGAAACCGTGTTTTCTTATTTTATATCAGCTTCACTGCGTATTTCAGACCCCACTGCTGACGCATAACAATGTCCAGATATACTGGAAGGGCCCCCAGAAAGGCTTTGTTGGCTGATCGCGTACATCTCGGCCACGAACGCTTCGATTCTGTCAACAATAATGCTGCTTCCATAAACCTGCCTGTAAGCATCTGTAAAGTATGAATGAAGGACGTTTGTTCGCTAT
>JAEEYY010000126.1 GCA_016288355.1 Synergistes sp. | reverse complement strand
ACAGAATGAAGCAGCGTCCTCTTCATGTTTGTGATGCGATAGCCTTTTGCTTCATGTCCATCCATGACAGCCCTCACATCAGCGCCTGCGTTTTCATACGATACCAATGATATTCTTGCCATGACTCCAATTCCTTTCCTCTTTTTATTTATCAGGATAAAACATACCTGTACAGTTTTTCTAAAAAACCCGCCGCGTCAGATCCCCTTAAACGAAGCGCTCCTTTTGGCTTCGACTTTAAGAGGAACGTCAAGCACGTTTTCCGACTCCATGGTTTCTACAAGCAGTTTTTCCACCGCATCCGCATCTTCGCTGCGGCATTCGCACACTATCGAGTCATGCACCTGCAGCACGACAGAGGCCGAAGGAAATTCCTTTTCGAGCGCTGCGTCAAATTTAAGGAGCGCTATTTTGGCGATATCGGAAGCCGTGCTCTGTATCGGGGAATTCACTGCCACTCTGTCGAGCGGATTGTTCCCGCGTCCCTCCACGGTAGCCACTTCCGCAAGCGGCCGTATGCGCCCGAAGAGCGAGACGGTGTGTCCTTTTGCTTTGGCTTCCGCAATGCTTCCGCTTATATATTCCTTTACTTTCGGCAGCACAGCAAAGTATCTGTCCACCATATTTGCCGCGGCAGGACGTGAGATTCCCAGCCGCTGCGCCAGGCCGAACGCACTCATCCCGTATATCAGCCCGAAGTTCACAGTCTTGGCAAAGCGACGCTGTTCCGGAGTTATATCTTCCGACGGCAGACCGAAGACCCCTGAGGCCGTCTCGGAATGAATGTCGCGTCCTTCACGGACGGATTCGATAAGCTTCTTCTCCCCCGAGAAGTGTGCAAGCACCCGCAGTTCGATCTGCGAGTAATCGGCGGCCACGAAAACATTCCCTGCGCGTCTCGGAGTGAAGCAGGCGCGGAAGCGGTCCGCCCACTCTCCGAAGACCGGCATGTTCTGCACGTTCGGGTCTCTGCTTGCAAGACGCCCTGTGCCGGTGGCAAGATGGTCGAAAGTCGAATGTATCAGACCGCCCCCGTCAAGCGCCAGCTTCAGGAAAGGCTGGAAGAAGCCGCTGTGCAGCTTTGATTCTTCGCGGTAGTCGATTATTTTCCGCGGTACGGCCGAGAAGGGCTCCGGCAGCTTGGCAAGCTCCTCCAGGACTGAGATGTCGGTGGAAAAACCGCTTTTGTTTTTCTTTATCGGAGGCAGCTTCAGCGTCTCAAAAAGCAGATGCGCGACCTGTTTCGGTGAAGAAAGGTTTATCTTCTCCCCGACATAATCATCAATGGCCGCCTGATCTTCCGCTATGCGGGCCGACAGCTCTTTTTCCGCGGCAGCCAGCATTCCCGCTTCGGCATGTATGCCGGTGCGCCCCATCTTTGCCAGCGTGAATGAAAGCGGGATATCTATATCATCCATCACCTTCCTGAGCTTTTCATCTTTTAAAATATCTTTTTCGAAAAACTCACAGAGGGAAAAGAGCTTAAACGCCAGTTCTCTGCCCTCAGGCAGCGGCATGCCCAGTGAACGCGCTATCCCTGAAATGCCGCCTCTGTCGGGGTGCAGCAGGTAATTCTCCGCTTCAAGGTCGTGTATCCTGCCTGACTGCGGCATCGGTATATCAGGATAATCGGCCAGGACAGCGCGCAGACCGTAAAGGTATAATGAACCGCGCTCCGTCCACTCCTTAAAGAGCCGCATATCCCCCGCTCGCGAGACGTCAAGCGCGGCCCACGCGCCGTTTTTGGCCGCAAGCAAAAAAATGCCCTCGGTTCCCGAACGTGCTGCCGCGATCTCTTCATTTTCCAGCAGCGCGCCAAGTGTCACTTCTTCCGAGCCGTGAGCAGATGGTGCAGGCACCGCTGTATCCGTTTTTGCTCCCTGAACGCCGAAGCGTTCGGCTATCTTTTTCAGCCCGAGCTTTGAGCAAAGGAACGCTATTTTTTCAAGATCCGGCTCTTTGCCCGCAAGCGCTTCGGTCGTCACAGCTTCCGTTGTCTGAGGAACTATAAGCTCACGGCACCTGAAGGCAAGCTCTTTATTTTCTTCAAGCCTGGTGCGTCTTGCCTTTGCCACTGACTCAAGATTTTCGTAAATGCTTTCCAGGCTCCCGAAAGCGCCTACCAGATCTTTTGCCGTTTTTTCTCCTATGCCGGGCACTCCGGGTATATTGTCCGCGGAGTCTCCGACAAGAGCAAGATAATCTGCCATAAGAGGCGGCTTAAAGCCGTATTTTTCTTCAAAGCTCTTTGTGTCATAGACAACAAAATCTGTCACTCCGCGTGAAGGACGGATCACCGTGATATTTTCGTCTATTGTCTGAAAGAGGTCCTTATCTGCAGAAAGTATCCTCACGAAACAGCTCTCGGACGCACAGGCCCGTGCTGTAGCCGCTATGCAGTCGTCTGCTTCCACGCCCTCACGCGAAAAGACCGGCAGCCCCATGGCAGTGCACAGCTCCATTATCAGCGGCAGCTGGATCTTAAAGGTCTCCGGCGTCGGTCTTCTTCCGCCCTTATAATCCTCAAACATCAGATGGCGGGCGGTCGGCCCCTTTGCGTCAAAAAATATCGCGCAGGTCCCCCCGGGCCATTCCTCCTGAGCCTTAAAGAGCATATTCATAAAACCCAGTATCGCATTCGTAGGCGTGCCGTCCGCAGCACAGAGATTTTCCGGCAAGGCGTAAAAGCCGCGGAACGCAAGCCCGTGTCCGTCTATCAAAAGTATTTCTTTTCGCACAATACAACACCGCCGTCTTTGGGATATAATAACTATCTGTGGCAGCAGAAGAAGCGCCGCCGCAGACGGCGCTTCTATGATACACCGAAGGGCATTTCAGCGTAAATGCCGCATATGCCGCAGCTCTTGACAAATATTTTTAGGGGGAAACATAGATGTCTGAAAAATACCGTGTGAGATTTGCCCCGAGCCCGACAGGTTCGCTCCACATAGGAGGAGCTCACACAGCGCTCTTCAACTGGCTTTTTGCGCGCCGTACCGGAGGGACTTTCGTGCTGCGCATCGAAGACACCGACAGAGAGCGCTCAACGAAGGAATACGAACAGAGCATCTTAGACGGCATGCGCTGGATGGGGCTCGACTGGGACGAAGGCCCGGATAAAGGGGGCGCTTTCGGGCCCTACCGTCAGTCGGAGCGCATGGACCTCTACAGAAAATACGCTGACCAGCTGCTAAGCGAAGGCAAGGCCTACGAAAAAGACGGCGCGGTATTCTTCCGCGTAGAGCCGGGGCTGCATGTGAACTTCCACGATGAAGTTTACGGAGACATAGACGTGGAAAGCGAAAACGTTTCCGTAAATCAGGACGGCACGATAAAAGACATAGTCATAATGAAGCGTGACGGCATGCCGACCTACAACTACGCGGTAGTGATAGACGACTTCACGATGGGGATAAACATGGTCATACGCGGCGAAGACCACGTCATCAACACGCCGAAGCAGCTGCTCATCTACGACGCGCTCGGCTTTAAGCGCCCCGGCTTTGCGCACCTGCCGATGATACTCGGCAAGGATAAGAAAAAACTTTCCAAACGTCAGGGTGCGACGAGCGTATTCGAATACAGCGACATGGGATATCTGCCGGACGGCGTCTTCAATTTTCTCGCGCTGCTGGGCTGGTCTCCGCGCAGCGGTCAGGAGATATTCTCCCGGGAAGAGGCCGTTGAGCTGTTCGATATAAAAAACGTGACCAGAAAACCCGCGGTATTCGATATAGAGAAGCTCAACCACATAAATCAGGAGCAGATGAAGCGCATGGATCCGTACGCTCTGCTTGAAGCGATTCGTCCGTTCTGGAAGCAGATGGGACTGCCTGTTGATAAATTTTCCGACGAATATCTGGCCTCTTCACTCAAAGTACTCGGCGGACGCGGACAGACAACGATACAGGCCGCCGAATACAGCGACTACTTCCTTGACTTCTCTAAGGTCACCGAGCGTTACGACGGCAAAGACATAAAAGACGAACTGCGCCCGAAGCTGAAAAAGATATACGGAGAGCTTATCGAAGCATGGGGAGACGGCTCCTTTGAGCATCTGCACAACATGGCGCAGGAGATCTTCACCGCAAACGAAAGCTCGATGAAGGAAGCGGCAACGCCGATGCGCTGGGCGCTCACCGGAAGGAAGGTAAGCCCGGGAGTCTTTGAAGTGGCGGGCCAGCTCGGCAGGGAAGAAACAAAGAAAAGGCTGGAGTATTACGGCCTAATATAAAAAAGCCGCTGACAACAGCGGAACAGAGAGGCATAACGACCGTGTAAATTTTGTGCGCCCGGCAGGGCGCACAGATTTTTATCATGATATTTACCGTCCGGAAGAAGAACGCAGCAGCGAAAATGCTGCGGGAGGATAAGCGCATGGCGTCAAGCAAAGGCTATCCGGATTTCATACTGTAACAGCTTTCAGCATCAGGCGGCGTTTCATATCGGGCGATGATGGGAGAATATATCATCTACTATCGGGGCAAGGTAATAGGCGGCATTTACGACGACCGTTTCCTGGTGAAGCCTGTGAAGGCAGCTCGTGATATGATGCCGGGTGCACGTATGGAACTTCCTTATGAAGGCGCAAAGGAAATGCTGCTCGTTGATGATCTGGAAAACAAAGAGCTTTTGCGGGAATTATTGGCTGCGATTTACGACGAACTGCCCGCTGCGAAGAAAAAGTGAGGGCAATCATTAAACCTGAAACAGAATGACAGGGCCTTTACACGGTATGCGCGGGAGGCGCCGCCCGCTTCCATCTAATCTGAAATAATGATACCGGCATTTCTCACAGCGGAAAGAAACGCATACAGATGTGCTCCAGAAGATGAAACGTAAATGACAAATGAGGAATTAGGAGGATAAAAACGTGCTCACCTACAGTAATTCTCTTTCTGTCGAAGATTATTGCGAATTACGTTCTTCCGTCGGATGGACTCCCCTTATCGAAGCACAGGCCAGATCAGGTCTGGAACATTCCGATTTCGTCATTTCGTGCCGTGAAGGCACTCACACAGTAGGATGCGCACGTGTTTTTTGGGATAAAGGGTACATTGCTTATCTTGCAGATGTGATGGTATTGCCGGCTTACCAAAGGCAGGGAATTGGGAAGAGGCTCGTTTCAGAGTGCATCAGATATGTTGACGCGCAGCTGAAGGATGGGTGGAAAATCAAAATCGTGATCGTGTCAACGAAAGGAAGAGAGAAATTTTACGAGCGATTCGGATTTACGATACGTCCAAACGACAAAGAAGGCGCCGGAATGAATATGTGGCGGGAAGCATGATTTCCAGTTTTGCCTGTATCCTGCAATAATTTACAGAGGCCTAAAGGAAGGGTGGCTGTGGCATCGGAGATCGAACCGCAAAATACAACAAGAGCGAAAGCTTACGAATTATGGATGAAAGCTCCCAACCCCATGGTAACTTTCTTCAAGACCATGGATGTTACAAATCTCGTCAGGCTCGGCAAAAGAAAAGGCCTGAAATTCAATATGCTGCTTGGTTTCTGCATCGGCAAAGCCGCCTCATGCGTGAAAGAATTTTATATCCTGCCGGTCGGCGGCAAGCTGATTCAATATGACAGCATCGCAGTGAATACGATCGTGAAGAACAAAAACGGCGAAGTAAGCTCCTGCGATATCCTGTTTTCGGACAGCCTGGAAATTTTCAGCCGCGAATATCTGAAATATACCGCTGAAGCCGCGGAAAGCTGTACTGACAGGGATCTGTCCGCCGAAAGCATGGTCATCGGCACATCTGCGATAGTCGACACGGAGATCGACGGTGCTGTCGGTATGAACAGCGGCATTTTCAACAATCCTTTCATTATCTGGGGAAGGTACAGAAAGAAGCTGTTCCGGTACTATCTGCCGATATCATTCCAGTTTCATCATACACAGATGGACGGCGCCCATGCCGGAAGATTTTTGGAAAAGCTGCAAAATGAGATCAGTAGTTTGAAATAGCAGATTCTGATTTTCGCCATGATATTCCGCAAGACTCATGCGCTGCTGCGAAGTTTTCCGTTTTTGCCCCACGCCCGCCACGGCACGTCATCCGGCAGGCACTATACGGCAAAGGCGGCCTTTGCTACAATGGATGCAGGCGTTTTATTAACTGTGACATGTGTTATGGGTGAATATAAAACCTGAATCCCAGGCAGGGGCCCTATTGTCGGACTGACCGCTGCTGCGGCAGCTTCTGCCGGCACAGAGCCCGGCAAAAAAGGAGAGCATAGCATGGAGCGTCAGCCTGATCTGCTGAACGAACAGCTTTTAAAGGACGTAGGAAATATCGCCCGCGTTACGGGCACCGACGGTAAGGTCGCAAGCTACATCCCCGAGCTTTCGAGGATGTCCGCCGAACTTTT
>JAEEYY010000125.1 GCA_016288355.1 Synergistes sp. | reverse complement strand
GATCCGGCAGCGGCTGTCATCCGCTCAGCCGGCCCGGGTTGATGCTATATCCTGTCCGAATTTATCTTTTCAAACCATCTGCTTACTTCGCAGGCGTCTTTCTCGTAACCGCTTCTTCCCATCAGTCCGTAGGTGTACTTCTTGCCCTGCTCAACTCCGGGCTGATCGAACGGATCTATCCCCATTGCCCTGCCTGTTATGGCTGTTAGGTACTCGTAGAAGAATATCAGCGCGCCAAGGTTTTCCGCGTCAAGCTTTTCCAGCTCGATCCAGATCACAGGCTTGCCGCTCTTTACTATCGCAGCGGCGGTGCTTTTTGCTTCCAGGCCGAGCATTTCGCCGAGCGCCTGTCCTTCAAGGTACTTAAGCGGCGCCAGCTCTTCGCGTTCGACCTTAGGCACTGTGATCTCTTCGCCGTGGCAGCCGATGCATATGATCGTAAAGAGCTTGTCGTCAGGTCCTTCGGTATACAGCTGTACCTGAGAGTGCTGGTCAATTGCGCCCAGAGCCCGCACCGGGGTCGTCCCAAGCCCATTTTTGCCGAGGCTTTCCGCCCAGAGCTGCGCGTACCATTCAGCAAAATAGGCCATTCTCGATGAATAGGGCATTATTACGGACATGCTCCTGCCTTCGCTCTCATGCAGCAGATGCAGCGCCGCCATCTTGAACGCGGGGTTTTTATCGAGATCCTTTTCTTCACAGAGGAATTTTTTCATCGAGGCAGCGCCTTTAAGCAGCGAGTCGATATCTATGCCGAGCGCAGCCGCAGTCGCAAGGCCTGCCGAAGAAAGCACCGAATAGCGCCCTCCTACAGAGGCCGGAAGATCCAGCACCCGGCATCCGGAAGATCTTGCAAAAGCCCTGAATATCCCCTTTTCCGGGTCTGTTATCACAAGGATATCTTTGTCGCTCTGCCCTTTTTTGATAAGTTCGTCGCGGAACCAGAGGAACTGCGTCATAGTTTCTGCGGTAGAACCGGACTTGCTGACTCCGACGAGGGCGGTGCGCCCTTTGCCGGCAAGATCCATTATCGAACGGGCCTTACACGGGTCGGGATTGTCCGCAAGGAAAAACTTCGGTCTGCTTTCCTTCTCGTTATAGAAAATATCAGTCAGAGCCTGGTTGAGCATGAGATTCCCGAGCGCGGATCCGCCTATTCCGACCTGGATTATATTATCGTAGCCGGAGAGCCATTCGGCGGTCTTTTTGATCTCATCAGCCGCGCAGCCGGGCAAAACGATCCAGCCGTTCCCGGATGCGTCAGCCGGCGTATTTTCGAGCCATTCTGCCGCTTTCAGTATGCGCTCTTCATATTCCGCTCTGAGGGCTGCTGCCGAGAGAGCGCTTTTGCCGACAGCGGCGCCGAAAGAAAAGGATATTTTTGCCATGATATTATTTGCCGGCTATGCCGAGGGCCTCTTTGATCGCGTCAGGGTTGTAGCCAACGATGTACTTTTCTCCGATCTTCGTAACAGGCACACCCATCTGCTTTGTCTTTTTAACTATTTCCATCGCAGCCGCACGGTCTTCCGAAACGTCTTTTGCGGTATATTCTACGCCGATCTCATCGAGGAATTCTTCTACCTTTCTGCACCAGGGACATGTCTTTGTGGAATAGACTATAACTTCCATTTTTCTTCACACTCCTTTGATTATGATTATTATATCTCATATAAGTTTTAAGGGGCATAATAAAGCAGCAGCCGAAAACTGCGCAAAGCAGGATCCAGGCTGCTGTGCAGATAAGGATCATAGTTCAGCAGGAAACACAGGATTATTTTTTAGTTTTGGTCTTTTTTCCGCTCTGCTGCGGCTTTGCTGCCGCATAAAGCAGCGCGTTGCGGATATCTTCGCCAGCGGTGCCCGGCTTTATCGGCCTGTATTTGGTGCCGATGAAGTTATAGGCGCGGCTGTAGATCTTTTTGTTCTTACTGTCGTACATTGCCTGTGCCAGAGTCTTGGCCTGTTTTTCTTTTTTGTCGACCGCGTAGGACCATACGCCGGCTGAGGCCGTTTGGCCGTTCGGCGTCTTCACGGGTTTTAAGTATACGACCTTGACCTGTCCGAAGACATAATCACCCTTATCCTTTATCGAATCGTTTTTGAATAATAGGATTATATTTTTGTCGCGTTTGATCTCGGTAAATCCCTTTTCGGCTGCGGCAGGAAGAGCAAAGACGGCAAGGCAGAGCAGCGCGGCAAATAACCTCGCGAATTTATTTTTCATATCGTTTTCCTCCATTTAGGCATACGGCAAAGCGCCTGTACACTGTTTTGTCTCTAATCATCAAGCAGCTCGTCTCCGTAGTCGTAATCCAACGGGTTATAAGTTTGATCCCAGAGAGGAAGGGAGCTTTGTGCCTGGATTACGCCGCTGCCCAGGGGCTTAACACCACCCGTATCCGTATCTTTAGTACCCACTACCAAATTGGCGGTTTGTGTTTCAAAATTAGCAAAAGAAAGCTTCTCCGGCTGCAGATTCCGTGCCGCTGTACTGTCAGCATCGGTAAATACGTCCGGCTCCGTTAACATGGCTTCTGCCGGCGGTTTGACGTCCATATCGCTGCAAAGTTTTTTTACTTCCTCCTGTCTGGCCGCAAACTCTTTCTGCAGCTTTTCTTCTTCACTCATGTCCGCGGCTAACTGTTCCGAAGAATAATTATATGTTTCCGGGGAGTTTATCTTTTTTTTCATATATTCCTGATGCCGTATCAGTTTGTTTAAGGCTTTGCTCATTTTTTGCTTGGCCCAGAAAAGCTTCTGTTTATTTTTAGCTGTTTCTTTATCTTCCTGCGTAGTTTCCTGCTGTCCCGGTTCTTCGTCATGGCCTCCACCGCCTCCTCCGCCTCCATGCGCAAAAGCGATATCAGGCGCCGCGGCCGACATTGCAACGGCACAGAGCATGACTGCCGTAAGAAACGCTTTGTAAATGCGGCACAGTAATTTATCTTCAGTACGTTCCCGCATGGTATCTGTCTCCTTTCTGTTTGCCCTTCAGAAATTTATGCATTTAGTTTTTTGATCTTAATATTTGCAGAGTGAATGAAAACATTACAGAAATAATATCATCACTCATTGTTTTTTCAAAGCTGACGCAGCGGCTCTGCAGGATATTGGGCTTCCCGCGCGTTTTTTAAAGACATAACGAAAAAGCGGCCGAATTCCGCTTGGATCAGGGAGTTGGGCCGCTGTTAAGGTCATGGCAGTTTCTCTGCGAAAAGAACAGGTTACTTTTTCGTCTTTGTTTTTTTGCCGCTCTGCTGCGGTTTTGCTGCCGCATAAAGCAGCGCGTTGCGGATATCTTCGCCAGCGGTGCCCGGCCTTATCGGTCTGTATTTGGCGCCGATGAAGTTATAGGCGCGGCTGTATATCTTTTTGTTCTTGCTGTCGTACATCGCCTGAGCCAGAGTCTTGGCCTGTTTTTCTTTTTTGTCGACCGCGTAGGACCAGATGCCTGCGGAAGCCGTTTTGCCGTTCGGCGTCTTCACGGGTTTCAGATATACTACCTTGACCTGTCCGAATACATAGTCGCCTTTATCCTTTACCGAGTCGTTTTTGAATAAAAGGATGATGTTTTTGTCGCGTTTGATCTCTGTAAATCCTTTTTCGGCCGCGGCGGGAAGCGCAAAGACGGCAAGGCAGATCAGCGCTGCAAGTAACGTCGCGAGTTTATTTTTCATATCGTTTTCCTCCGTTTAAGCATACGGCAAAGAGACTGCACACTGTTTTGTCTTTAATCATCATCAAGCAGCTCGTCTTCATAATCGTAATAATCCAAAGGGTCATAGTTAGTTTTATCCCAGGGAGAGCGGGGGCTCCAGTCAAGCCCGGCGCTTGGCCTGTCACCATGAGTGTCCGAAGTGCCTGCGATCATGTCGGCATTTGGAACTTCAAAATTGCTGGACGGAGTGAGCGAGTCTGCGAAACGATCCAGTGCGGTCTTCTCGCTTTCCAGTTTGTATGCGGCCGAAGTTTCTGCCGGGCCTAATACGCTCGGTCTCACCAACATGGCATCTGCCGGCGGTTTGACGTCCATATCGCTGCATATCTTTTTTACTTCCTCCTGTCTTGCCGCAAGCTCTTTCTGCAGCTTCTCTTCTTCATTCATGTCCGCGACTAACTGTTCCGAAGAATAATTATATGTTTTCGGGGAGTGAATCTTTGTTTTCATATACTCCTGATGCCGGATCAGTTTGTTATAGGCCTTGCTCATTTTCTGTTTGGCCCAGAAAAGCTTTTGCTTATTTTTTGCTGTTTCTTTATCTTCCTGCGTAGTTTCCTGCATTCCCGGTTCTTCGTCATGCCCGCCTCCGCCGCCTCCGCCGCCATGGGCGAAAGCAGCATTCTGTGATGCAGCCGCCAAAGCCAGTGCGCAGAGCATCACTGCCATGAGGAGTGTTTTTGAAAGATGAACCGTAAGTTTGTCTGTTATACGTTCCCGCATTGTCTGTATCTCCTTTTCTTGTTTTCTCAGGCCGCTTATTTGCGGCGGCTGTTTTTCGCATATTTCAGCGTTGGGGCGATCTGCTTGTAAAGTATTGTCTGCAGTATTTTTGATCTGCTTTATCTAAAGATACTATAGTTATTTTTGTTGTCAAGAAGGCTGCGGCAGAGGCAGGCATTATTTGCAAAAGCGGCCGGGGCCTGCGCATTCTTTTTGCAGGATCCGGCCGCAGTGCAGTCAAGGATTATCCATACAGGATGATCTAAGCCTATTTCTTTGTTTTGGTCTTTTTGCCGCCGCTCTGCGGCTTTGCTGCCGCATAAAGCAGCGCGTTGCGTATATCTTCGCCGGCGGTGCCGGGGCGTATCGGTCTGTATTTGACGCCGATGAAGTTATAGGCGCGGCTGTATATCTTTTTATTTTTACTGTCATACATCGCCTGCGCCAGAGTCTTGGCCTGTTTTTCTTTTTTATCGACGGCGTATGACCAGATGCCGGCAGAAGCCGTTTTGCCGTTCGGTGTCTTCACCGGTTTTAAGTATACTACCTTGATCTGTCCGAATACATAATCGCCCTTATCCTTTACCGAGTCGTTTTTGAACAAAAGGATGATATTTTTGTCGCGCTTGATCTCGGTGAAGCCCTTTTCGGCGGCTGCCGGGAGCGCAAAGACGGCAACGCAGAGCAACGCTGCAAGTAAAGATGCGAGTTTATTTTTCATGTTGTTTTCCCTCCGTTTCAGCATACGGCAAAGGACGGTTCTCTGCTTTACCGCTAATCATCAAGCCATGGGTCTCCATAGTCGTAATCCAAAGGGTCATAATTACACTTATCAAGAGGGCTTTGGAAGGTTCGCTGATAGCCCATGCCGCTGCCCAGGGGCCTCACATCGTCTGGTTGATCTTTAGTGCCTATGACCGTGTCGACGATATTTACTGGTTCCTTGCTGTTGTCGAATAACATTTCAATCGCGGTATACTCGCTTTCCAGGTAGTCTACTCCCCTTGTGTCGGCAGGGGTGATCACGCTGGGCCTTGTCAGAGAAGCTTCCGGCGGTTCCTTGACGTCCAGCTTCTTACAAAGCTCTCTTACTTCCTT
>JAEEYY010000124.1 GCA_016288355.1 Synergistes sp. | reverse complement strand
TCTCTCCCGGATTTCGGGACAGACACCGACGCGGCAGGATACAGGGTGTGCGGAATGCTGAAATATTTTATCATAGTCAGATCCGCTTTGCAAGTAAAACAACCTAAGATTTGAAAAAATTTTTCACGTTCTGCAAAGGTGCGGACCTCTGTTCCGGGGAGAAAACGCAAAGACTTGCGGCATTTGGAGCGCTGAGAGCGGTATATAGCGCCAAAAGTGCTGGTATCTTACGAATATAGGGGGAAACTGATTGCAAAACAGGCAGATGTGTGCTATAATCAGTATATCCCGAAAAAAGGGGGATTGACCATGGCGCACTCGACAAAAGGCCTGATGGCGGATTCTCTGAAAAAGCTGCTTAACACCAAGCCGCTGGACAAGATCACCGTCAAGGAGTTGGTAGAAGACTGCGGCGTCAATCGGCAGACGTTTTATTATAACTTCAGAGACATCTATGACCTGCTGGAGTGGGCCTTTGAAGAGGACGCCCGTCGTCTCCTGGAGGAGCGGACGAGCTACGACAACTGGCAGGAGGTTTTCTGGGCCGCCTTCTACTATCTGCTGGAGAACAAGACGCTGGTCCTCAACACCTACAATTCCGTGGGCCGCTCCTATCTGGAGAACCGGCTGAAGACCCGGCTTACGCCGGTGGTGCGGAATATGCTGGAGCAGCGGGCCGGTCATCTGGTGATGAGCGAGTTGGATAAGGACTTTATCGTCCATATGTACACCGTGGGCCTGATCAGCGTGATGTTTGACTGGTTTGCCAACAATATGCGGGACGGAGATCAGGAGCAGATGCAGATGTTTCTGGACAAGATCGACCAGAGCATCGAGTCCACGCTCTCCGGATTTACAGCTAAATAGAGTGGCTTGGCAAGCTGAAAACCGCAAATTACCGCATCATTTTACAATAACAGGAAATAATTTTCGTACAAATCCGCATGCTGTGTCTAAATTTAAACACAGCATGCGGATTTGTATATTTTGTTTTTCAGACAGATTGAAATATAATAAAATCACTAGATATAGGGTTTCGGAAAAACCTTTTGAAAATATGAAAGGAGCAGAGAGAGAAATGGCATTTGATCTCGGTTTTAACGTGAAGAAGGTCGCGCTGAATCAGGCGTTCAAGTATCTGGAGAAGGATCCGGAGAAGAACATCCCCAAGATGTTGGATCTGGTGGATAAGCTGGATATCGGCAAGGGCGTCGCGCCCCAGATGGCTCACATCAGAAAGCTGATGTCCGATCCGGAGAACGCGTGGTACAAGTACGTGATGAGCCTCTGGACCGATCTGGACGCCGGCGTGCGCAATGCCCTGTTCCAGAATTTCGTGGTGAATGCCAACATGATCGGCAACCCCAGACGGAAAGAGTTCCGGGAGAAGTACAACTGCAACATCCCCTGGGCCATCCTGATGGATCCCACCTCCGCGTGTAATCTTCACTGCACCGGCTGCTGGGCCGCGGAGTACGGCAACAAGCTGAACCTGTCCTTCGACGATCTGGACAGCATCATCGAGCAGGGCAAGGAGCTGGGCGTGTTCTTCTACATCTTCTCCGGCGGCGAGCCCCTGGTCCGCAAGAACGATGTCATCGCCCTGTGCAACAAGCACCCCGACTGTCAGTTCCTGTCCTTCACCAACGGCACCCTCATCGACGAGGCCTTTGCCGACGAGATGCTCCGTGTGAAGAACTTCATCCCCGCCATCAGCGTGGAGGGCTTCGAGGAGGCCACCGACTCCCGCCGCGGCGCCGGCACCTTCCAGCGCGTCATGGACGCCATGCGGATCCTCAAGGAGAAGAAGCTGGCCTTCGGTGTCTCCTGCTGCTACACCAGCGCCAATGTGGACGTCATCGGCAGCGAGGAGTACTTCGATAAGATGATCGAGTGGGGCGCCAAGTTCTGCTGGCTGTTCACCTACATGCCCGTGGGCAAGGACGCCGTGCCCGAGCTGATGGTCACCCCCGAGCAGCGCAAGTTCATGTACGAGCAGGTCCGGAAGTTCCGGCCCATCAAGCCGCTGTTCACCATGGACTTCTGGAACGATGGCGAGTACGTTCAGGGCTGCATCGCCGGCGGCCGCCGGTATCTCCACATCAACGCCAACGGCGACGTGGAGCCCTGCGCCTTCATCCACTATGCCAACGTCAACATCCACGACTGTACGCTGCTCGAGGCCCTGCAGTCCCCGCTGTTCAAGGCCTATCACGACGGTCAGCCCTGGAACGAGAACCATCTGCGTCCCTGCCCGCTGCTGGATAATCCGCAGTGCCTCGAGGATGCCGTTGTGAAATCCGGCGCGCATTCCACGGATATGCAGGCGCCCGAGGATATCCACGACCTGGCTGATAAGTGCCGCACGGCCGCGGAGAACTGGGGCAAGACGGCCGACGAGATCTGGGCCTGCACCCACGACTGCTCCACCTGCGGCGCCGGCTGCGCAAAGTAAAATATTCCAGTCACAAGCAGCCATATGGCCCGGCCATATGGCTGCTTTTCCTTTTCGGACAGACGATCGAAGGGAGAATATGAACAATGCATACAAAGAGAAGATTGAGCCGCAGGGGTGCGGCGCTGCTGTGCGTCGCGGCGCTGCTGCTTCTGCTGACAGCCCTGGCCGGATGCGGCGGAGAGCCCGCCGTCGATCCGGGTCCCCAGACCGCCGATCCCGTCCAGACCGCCGATCCCATCGAGGACACGAAGGACACGGACTACTCCGCCCTGGCGGGGGACTGGTTTGAGGAGGCCGGCTACGGCATGGTGACGGTCTACGACAACGGCGGCTTCTGCATGGATACCGTAGAGGGCCGTCAGGAGGGCTACCTCGTCTACACGGAGGAGAGCGGCGACATGTGGGAGGACGGCCCCCGCTATGAGCTGTATCTGGAGAACAACGAGCGGGTCCCCGGCGTATACTTTGCCTTTGACGAGAACCACCCTGGCATGCTGACGTATGCCGTGGGCGGCGGCGCGCAGCTCTTCTCCCGGGAGGTGCCCGCGCTGTGGGAGGGCATGCCCGTCGTGGAGGTCAACTGGGCCGAGGACCTGATGCTGGACAGATCCGACTACAACGAGTTTACGGCCGAAACGGAGGACCCTCAGGTCCAGATCGCCTTCACCGCCAACGGCGTCGTGCGGGACTTCAAGGTGCTTTCCCTTTCTCTGCAGGACGTGAGCGAGGCTGGCGTACCCACGTTCGAGATAACGGAACTCTACAGTCAGGACCTGCTGACGATCTGGCGCCCGCTGGTGGTGGACACTACGTTCTACGGCGATATCCCCAACAACGGCATCTCCTACGTGGACACCGACGGCATCACCCATTATTACGCCGTAAGCGAGAGCGGCATGGACGGCTCCCTGCTGCTGACGGAATTTTGATTTGAGAAGGCCGCGTTCCGCAAAATCTGTGAGGCTATGAATACAGCAAAAACGGGTGCGCTGCACGGCAGCGCACCCGTTTTCTGTCTGCTTTTCGGCGGCTCACGGCGCTTCTCCGGCGGAGATGGTTTTCAGCACCCGTGCCGGGACGCCGCCCACGACCGAGTCGGCGGGTACGTCCTTCGTCACCACGGCCCCGGCGGCGATGACCGCGTTGTCCCCGACGGTGACGCCGGGGAGCACCGTGGCGTGGGCGCCGATCCACACGTTTTTGCCGATGACGATGGGGGCGGGGAGCAGATCGGCCCGGTGCGCGGGATCCAGATCATGGTTCAGAGTGGCCAGCACCACGTTGTGGCCGACGAGGGATCCGTCGCCGATGGTGATGCCGCCCTGATCCTGAAACCGGCAGCCGGAATTGATGAACACGTTCCTGCCCAGCCGGATATTTTTCCCGGAGTCCGTATAGAAGGGCTGGAACAGGGCGAAGGTGTCGTCCACGGGCCGTCCGGTGAGCCGGGTCATGATGTCCCGGAGCTCCTCCGGCGTATGATAGCCGCCGTTGAGCTCAGCGGTGAGGCGCAGAGCCTCCTGAGACAGGCCGTGCATACACAGATGGACCGGCGAGCCGGCCTCCACTCGGGCCCCGCTGTCCAGATAGGCCAGAAAATCCTGCAGTTCCATATCTGATCTCCTTTTTTTTGATGGATGTAAAAAAGCCTCGCAGAGTTCGCGGCGCGTACAGCGCGAAAAAACGGGATTGTTTTTTCCGGGAGCACGTATCACAGAAAAAACACGTTTCGGCCCGCAAACGTGCGCCCTCCGGGGCGTGCGCTGCGGCGGGCCGCAGTCTTCTCAACTCGAAAACCGGCAAAGCGTTTTCGAGTTGAAACCGTTTACAGCCGCCGGATCCCTTCCCATAGGGCCATCATCACCACGGAGGGGACGAATTTGGCCACGATCCAGTGAAGGAAGCAGACGATCCCCGGGGTGGACAGCCACATGCCGGAGCGGTTTGCCAGCCACGCGGCCTTCACCACGGCCTCCGAGCGGCCCGCCAGCAGGAAATGGCGCACGTCCCGATGCCCGCCGGCCTGGGCGACGGGGATGAACTCCGTGTCCTTCACCCAGTAGGGACACACGGCGGTGACGCGGATGCCTTTCCGGTGCAGCTCCCAGGACAGGGTCCTGCTGTAGCGGTAGAGAAAGGCCTTGGAGGCGGCGTAGACGCCCAGCCGCGGCAAGGGCTGAAAGGCGGCGGTGGAGGCGACCTCCAGAATGCGGCCGCCCCGGTGGATATAGGGCAGGGTCATGGCGGTGACCAGAACGGCGGCCCGGCAGTTGAGGTCGATCATGGCCGCAGTGTCGGCGGGGGAGATCTCATCGATGCGCCCCATCCGGGCCAGTCCGGCGTTGCAGATGAGCACGGTCACCTCCGGGGCCTCGGCTTCCAGCAGGGCCAGGTAGGCGTCCAGATCGGCCTTGTCCGTCAGGTCCAGAGGCAGCACCCGGCAGGGCACCGGCAGCTCCGCCGCCAGAGATTCCAGCCGTTCCCGCCGCCTTGCGATGAGCCAGAGCTCCTCCGGCGGGTCCTTTCTCGCCAGGAGCCGGGCAAAGTCCCGGCCCAGCCCGCTGGACGCCCCGGTGATCACGGCGATCTTCATTTTGAGATCCCTCCCTTGAAGAGACAAGGGGCCGGCGCGCGTGCCGGCCCCTTTGTTATGCGCTTGTTCAGCCGGCCGCCTCCTCGGACTCTGTTTCCACGGCCAGCTTCTTTTTGGCCGTGGTCATCAGCAGCTTGATGCGGTTGAGCTGATTGACCTCGCTGGCGCCGGGATCGTAGTCGATGGCCACGATGTTCAGCCCCGGCAGGGTCTCCCGAACCCGCTTCATGACGCCCTTGTTGCAGATATGGGCGGGCATGCAGGCGAAGGGCTGGCAGGAGATGATGTTGTCCACGCCGTCCTTCACCAGCTCCACGATCTCGCCGGACAGGAGCCACCCCTCGCCGGAGTGGACGCCCAGGGAGATGTATTCCTGGGCATAATCGGCCAGCTGCGGGATGCGGATGGAGGGGTGGAAGCGGCGGCTCTGCTCCAGAGCCTCATTCACCGGCTTGTGGAAGAAGTGCATGGCCTTCAGACCGATCTGACTGATGGGGATGGTGACCTTCCTCGCGCCCAGATGCCTGGCCTTGAAGTCGTAGTTGAACATATACACGGCGATGAGGGTCATCAGCTCCGGCAGATGCACCTCCGCGCCCTCCCGTTCCAACAGCTCGATGAGATTGTTGTTGGCCAGGGGCAGGTATTTCACGTAGATCTCGCCCACGATGCCGACCTTGGGCTTGCGCACGTCCTCCAGGATGGGGATGGCGTCGAAGTCCTGAACGATCTGCCGGATGGCCTGCTTGTAGCCGTGCAGGTTCCCGTGGAGGATCACGTTGGCGCATTTGCCCACCCACTTGTCGCACAGGGCGTTGACGGAGCCCGGCTCCACCTCGTAGGGCCGGGTGCGGTGGACCACCTTCATCAGCAGGTCGCCCATGACGCCGATCTTCATGATATCCACCATCAGGGGCGGGGACATCTTGAAGCCGGGGTTCGTTTCCTGCCGGTTCATGCTGATGGAGATCACGGGGATATGCCCCAGACCCTCCCGGGCCAGGGCCCGGCGGAGGAAGGGCAGATAGGTGGACACGCGGCAGGCGCCGCCGGACTGGAACATAAACACCGCCAGCCGGTCGGTGTCGTACTCTCCGGAGAGGATGGCGTCCATGGCCTGTCCCACCATGACCATGGCGGGGTAGCAGGCGTCGTTGTTGACGTACCGCAGGCCGGTGTCGATGGCCTTGTGTGTGTTGTTGCCAAGCATGACCATGTGGTAGCCATGCTTCTCCATGACGGTCTCCAGCAGCCGGAAGTGGATGGGCGCCACCGGCGGACACAGGATGGTATAGCCCTCAGCCTTCATCTCTTTGGTGAACATCGTCCGGGGGAAGCTGTAGGGCCGGATGGCCCGCTGCTCGTTCTTCTCCTGCCGGATGCGGATGGCGGCGATGAGGGACCGGATGCGGATCCGGGCGGCGCCCAGATTGTTCATCTCGTCGATCTTGATCAGGGTGAACAGCTTGCCGGACCCGGACAGGATCTCCTGCACCTGGTCGGCGGTGATGGCGTCCAGACCGCAGCCGAAGGAGGTGATTTCCACAAGATCCAGATCATCCCGCTTTTTGACGAACTGGGCCGCGGCATAGAGACGGTACTGGTACATCCACTGGTCGATGACACGCAGAGGCCCGTCCAAAGAGGCCATCTGGGAGACGCTGTCCTCGCTGAGGACGGCAAAGTTGTAGGAGGCGATCATCTCCGGGATACCGTGGTTGATCTCCGGATCGATGTGATAGGGCCGCCCGGACAGGACGATGCCCGGGGTGCCGGTCTCCTCCATCCAGGCCAGGATGCGCTTGCCCTCGGCGGTTATCTCCGACCGGACGGCCAGCAGTTCCTTCCAGGCCATGGAGACGGCGGCGCGGACGGCGCTCTTGTCGATGCCGAACTCGTCGTGGAAGACGGTGCACAGCTCCAGCGCGGCGGAAGACTCGTCCAGCAGGGTCATGAAGGGGACCACCAGCTTTACCTGGCCGGTCATGACCTCCGAGACGTTGTTGCGGATATTCTCCGGATAGCAGGAGATCACCGGGCAGTTGTAGTGGAAGGGCCCCTCCGCGTTCTCCTTGCGCTCGCTGATGACGGCGGGATAGAAGATGGTCTTGACGCCCTCGTTGATGAGCCAGTGGATATGGCCGTGGGCCAGCTTGGCGGGATAGCAGGCCGTCTCGCTGGGGATGGAGTGGATGCCCAGCTCATAGAGGCTGTGAGTGGACAGGGGAGACAGCTTCACGGAGAAGCCCAGCTCCCGGAAAAAGACAGCCCAGAAGGGGAAGTTTTCGTACATATTCATCACCCGGGGGATGCCGATGACGCCCCGGGGCGCCTGATCCTCCGGCAGAGGCGCGTAGTCGAAAATGCGCTTGAGCTTCCAGGCGTACATGTTGGGCACGTCCTTTTTCTGGACCTCGCCGCCCAGAGCCCGTTCACAGCGGTTGCCGGAGATGAACCGCCGTCCGCCGCCGAAGTGGCTGACGGTCAGCAGACAGTTGTTTTCGCACCGGCCGCACCGGGCCGTGGTGGTCTCGTATTCCAGAGCCGCGATTTGCTCAAAGGAGAGGATCGTACTGGGCTGGCAGGCATAGCGGTCCATGGCGATGAGGGCCGCGCCGAAGGCGCCCATGAGGCCGGCGATATCGGGCCGGACCACGTCGCCGCCGGTGGTCTTCTCGAAGGCCCGGAGCACGGCGTCGTTGAGGAAGGTGCCGCCCTGGACCACGATCCGGCGCCCCAGATCCTCGGCCCGGGTCAGCTTGATGACCTTGAACAGGGCGTTTTTGATGACGGAGTAGGCCAGCCCCGCGGAAATATCCTGCAGGGACGCGCCCTCCTTCTGGGCCTGCTTGACGTTGGAATTCATAAAGACGGTGCAGCGGGTGCCCAGAGCGATGGGCGAGGGGGCGTAGAGGGCCTCCTTCGCGAAATCCGGGGCGGAGTAGCCCATGGAGTTGG
>JAEEYY010000123.1 GCA_016288355.1 Synergistes sp. | reverse complement strand
GATGCAGCGTCCCTTATATTCGTCTATGGGCCTGCCGCTGAGCCGTCCCTTCGGACGGAAGCGGTAGCCGTATATGCGTCCGCGTTCTCTGTATTCCTTAAGGAACTCCGGGGCTATCTCCTTATGATACTTCTCCGGTATATAGCGCAGTGCGTTTTTGAGCGCAAGCACGATATCCTGGTCGCCGAGTACCTGCCCCCGGTTCGGCGCTCTTCTTATACCTGCTTCAAATTCAGCTTCCGGCGGCAGCCCTTCCGGAAAATCAAGACGAAGCTCCATGGGCTTTCCTTCCGCATCAAACATAACTGATCAGCTCCATTCTCAATTATTATCGGCAAGATCCTTTTGCAGAAATCCGTTTTTCCTCTTGACTAAGATGAATTTTTTTATATACTAATTGTATCGCAATAGTTTAGAATTGAAAAGTATTAAAGAAGTAAAATATTATATTGATACTGTAATAAATATCATGACTCTTGTGCTTACTTTTTTTATTTTTAGTTGTGTTAATTATAACACCAAATCGGTTGGTTTGGAATGATATCCATAAGGAGGGCAAAATATGAACATCGTATCTTTGAACGGACAGTCGCTTACTTTTTCTGATATTGAAAATGTGGCCCGCAGAGGTTATAAAGCAGAGATCGCGCCCGAAGCAAAAAAACTGATCGCAGAATGCGCTGAATCGGTGCAGAGGTGGGTCGAGGAAGGACGTATAGTCTACGGCGTAACGACCGGTTTCGGCGATCTTGCTTCTGTTGTCATACCCCGCGATAAAAGCAGACAGCTTCAGGAAAACCTTCTTATAAGCCATTCATGCGGGTACGGCGAAGAGTACCCTGAGGATGTGGTAAGGGCGATAATGCTTCTTAGGATCAATACTCTTGCGCGCGGTTATTCCGGCATAAGCCTGGCCACGCTGCAGCAAATGGTAGATTATCTGAACGCCGGCATCCACCCGGTCGTGCCACAGCAGGGCTCGGTCGGCGCGAGCGGCGACCTCTGTCCCCTGTCACATATAGCTATATCCCTTATCGGGAAAGGAGAAGTCAGGTATAAGGGCAAAAAAATGCCGGCAGCGGAAGCGATGGCAGCTGAAGGGCTGAAGCCGGTCGAACTGCAGCCGAAGGAGGGACTGGCGCTGAATAACGGCACTACCGTAATGACAGCGGTAGCTTCCCTTTGCATAATAGACGCAATGAAGATGATAAAAAATGCGGATATCGCATCTGCAATGTCCGCAGAGGCGCTGCATGCCGTCCCCTATGCCTTTGACAGCCGCACGCACGCCCTTCGTCCGCAGACGGGTCAGGGAATCGTTGCAGAAAACATTCTTCGCCTCATCAAAGGAAGCGAAATAATTGAAAAGTATAAAAAGGACCGCGTACAGGACGCCTATTCTCTGCGCTGCATCCCCCAGGTCCACGGAGCAAGCCGCGACGCGCTCAACTATGTGAAGGAAAAAGTCGAGATAGAGTTAAATGCGGTGACTGACAACCCGATCATTTTCCATAAGGACGGCGAAGCCATAAGCGGCGGCAATTTCCACGGACAGCCTATTGCTATGGCTATGGACTTCTTCGGCATAGCCTGCGCGGAGTTTGCAAGCATTGCCGAGCGCCGCATCGCCCGCATTGTCGACCACAAGCTCTCGGATCTGCCTCCGTTTATCGTTTCCTCCAGCGGCCTGAACAGCGGTTTTATGATACCGCAGTATACGGCGGCCGCTATAGTATCCGAGAACAAAGTCCTCACTCATCCTTCGGTCGTGGATTCGATCCCCACATCGGCAAACCAGGAAGACCACGTTTCCATGGGCGGCTACAGCGCACGCAAGGGACGTCAGATACTGGACAACACAAATAAAGTCATTGCGATAGAAATGCTGAACGCGGCCCAGGGCATGGATTTCCGCGCGCCGCTCAGGCCGGGCGCCGGCACACAGGCAGCATTTACGGAATACCGTAAATATGTGCCTTTCTATGAAAAAGACCAGCTGATGTATCCTCTTATGCATAAATCGCTTGAAATTATAGAATCTGGAGCGATAATAGAAGCGGCCGAAGCAGCTGTCGGCACGCTGAAGTAATATTTCGGCATATCACCGAAAATATCAGATATTGAAAGGCAGGAAGGTAAATATGGCATTGCAGCTGATCGAGTGCGTACCTAATTTCAGTGAAGGCAGAAGGCAGGATGTAATAGAAGAGATAGTAAGTTGTTTCAGAGGCAAACGCGGCGTCTATCTCTTCGATTACCGCGCAGACGAGGATCACAACAGGCTCGTTGTCAGTCTGGCAGGCGCGCCTGAACCGATATGCGACGCTCTCATCGAAGCGGCAAAGACCGCTGAAAAACATATAGACATGAACAAGCATCAGGGCGGCCACCCGCGTGTTGGCGCAGTTGACGTCATACCCTTTACTCCGATCAAGGGCATAACGATGGAAGAGTGCATAGCGCTGGCCCGTTCCTTCGGAGAGCGCTATTATAAAGAGACTGGCATCCCTGTTTATTTTTACGAAGATGCGGCGCTGCGTCCCGAAAGGAAAAAGCTTGAGGTCGTACGCAAGGGACAGTACGAAGTACTGAAGGAAGAGGCAAAAACAAATCCCGACCGCAAACCGGACGTCGGAGAGGCCTGCCTGCATCCCACTGCGGGCGCCACTGTTGTCGGAGCGCGCAAATTCCTTGTGGCTTTCAATGTCAACCTCGGCACGGCTGATGTAAATATCGCAAAGAAGATAGCGTCTGCTGTGCGCGCTTCATCCGGCGGTTTCTGCCATGTTAAGGGCATAGGCCTTTCGCTCGGGGAACGCGGAATCGCGCAGGTCAGCATGAACCTCACGGATTATGAAAAGAACTCACTCTACCGCGTGCTTGAGACGGTAAGGATGGAGGCAAAGCGCTGGGGCGTGCCTGTTATCGAAACAGAGGTATACGGCATGATACCGATGAACGCGATACTTGAAAGCGCCGCTTACTATCTGCAGATCGCCGACTTCAAGCCCGAGCAGGTACTTGAGCTTAAACTGCTTGACGTGATGGACGGAAAGGCTGAATAACGAATGAAAAAGCTTTACCGCAATATGCGCCTTTTTACGCCGGAGGACTGCGGTAAACCGCTTTCCGGCGCCGAACAGGGAAAGGTAAAAGAGATAAAAAACGCGTCGATGCTGGTGTCGGACGGCGTCATCGAACGCATCGGCACAGACGCCGAAGTTACCGAAGGACTCTGCTGCGGCTGCATATCATTTGAGAAAGATCTTAAAGGCGCCTGCGTCATACCGGGCTTTGTTGACCCGCATACCCATATGTGCTTTGCGAAGAGGCGCGAAGAAGAGTTCGGGATGAGGCTTGCAGGCCTTCCCTATCTTGAGATACTTGCGCGCGGCGGCGGCATCCTCTCCTCTGTCAACTCGGTGAAAGCTGCTGATGACGAACAGCTTTTTGAAGCGACGAAGAAAAATGTCCTTGCGGCGCTTTCAAAGGGCACGACAACGGTTGAGATCAAAAGCGGCTACGGCCTTGAGACCAAAGAAGAGCTCAGAATGCTCGAAGTGATACAGCGCGTGGGAAGGCAGACGCCGGCAGACGTCGTCCCCACATTTATGGGAGCCCATGCTGTGCCGCTTGCGTGGAAGAAAAAGGCAGACAGCTTTACAGACGAAATACTGATAAAAGAGATGCTCCCGCAGATAAAGGCGCAGGGCATAGCGGAATTCTGCGACGTCTTCTGCGAAGAGGGAGTCTTTTCGGTGGATCAGAGCCGCAGGCTGCTTAAAGCCGCGCTTGCTATGGGCTTCAAAATCAAAGTGCACGCCGACGAGGTGAATGACCTTGGCGGTGCAGGACTTGCAGCAGAGCTGCATGCGACTTCCGCCGAACACCTCCTTGCCGCATCTGAAGAGAATCTCAAGGCAATGGGCGTTTCAGGTACTGTCGCGGTGCTTCTTCCGGCCACAGCTTTCAGCCTTAAAAAACCGTACGCCAGAGGAAG
>JAEEYY010000122.1 GCA_016288355.1 Synergistes sp. | reverse complement strand
CATCGAGGCGTGCCTGATCTGCGAGGCGACGCTGGGCGAGTATGACAGCCGCTATCACCTCGTTGCCATGCCTTACCTGTATGATGGCTATGCGCATGCTTACCGCGTGGTTGACGGCGAGTTCAAGAAGTGGGTCGCTGACGGCACGCTGGAATCCCAGGGCATCCACGATGTCGGCAGCTGGGAGTATGGCTTCCGCAGCCTCACGAACTCCAAGGTCGCGATCGAGCATCCGGAGCAGATCAAGGGCCTTCTCATCCGCACGCCTTCCGAGCAGCAGCTCATCTTCTGCATGGAGGCACTGGGCGCCAACGTGCAGCAGGTCAACTTCAGCGAGCTGATCCCCGCGCTCAAGCAGAAGACCGTCGATGGCCAGGAGAACCCCATCTCCACGATCTATAACAACGCTCTTTGGGAGTGCGAGCAGAAGTATCTGACCCTGACCAAGCACGAGTGGGAGTCCATGAACCTCTGCATCAACAACGCGCTTTGGGAAAAACTGTCCGACGCGCAGCGCAAAGCGATCGAAAAAGCTTCCGCAGAGGCTTCTGCGTTCATGCGCAAGACCGTTCAGGATTCCGAAGCGGACTACCTCAAGAAGCTGGCCGATAAGGGCATGAAGGTCATCGAGGTCAATATCGACGAGTTCCGCGCTAATATGCAGTACGCCTATGACAAGATGGTTTCCACCGGCGCTGTAACGCAGGAACAGGTCGACAAGATGATGGAGATCGTCAAGAACGCGCGTTAGTAAAGCATTTTCTGTCATCGGGCAATAGTGTTGTGATGTAGTGAAATGACAGCATCTTTCAGCCCCCCGGCTGCGGGCTATGAAAGATGCTGTTTTTATAATGAAAATGAGGAGATAATCATATGATCGCATTGATTACATGCGTTGTGCTGATCGGGCTGATGCTTCTCAGCGTGCCTGTATGTGCAGCCATGGGCGGGACCGCGGCTGCCATGTTCGCTTCGCTGGGCTATGGCAATATCATGGCGGTCATGGCACAGCGTATTTACAACGGGACCACCAGTTTTACCATGCTGGCTATCCCCTTTTTCATCCTTGCCGGGAACCTCATGAACACCGGCGGCATCACCGACCGCATCTTTAACTTCGCGAAGGCCTGTGTTGGCCATTGGCCGGGCGGACTGGGACAGGTCAACATCGTTTCGTCTGTCATTTTCTCCGGTATGTCCGGCGCAGCGGTGGCGGACGCGGCGGGCCTTGGCATGATCGAGATGAAGGCAATGGACGACGCCGGCTTCCCACACAGCTTCAGCGCGGGGATCACCGCCGGTTCTTCAACCATTGGCCCCGTGATCCCGCCCTCCATCGCGTTCGTTGTTTATTCCAGCTGCGCCACCGAGGCATCGGTCAGCAAACTGTTCGCGGCCGGCTTTATCCCCGGCTTCATGATGGCGGCGGCGATGTCTGTGTGGGTATACTACACCAGCATCAGGAACAGGTATCCCATCGAGCCCAAAATGCCGTGGAAGGTACGCTGGCATTATTTTGTCAATGCGATCCCCAGCCTGATGACCATTGTGATCATCGTCGGCGGGATCTGGAGCGGATGGTTCACTGCGACGGAAGCCTCCATCGTTGCCTGCTTCTATGCACTGATCCTGAGCTGCTTTATCTATCGCGAAGTGAAGCTGAAGGACCTGTTTAAGATCGTTTATGACAGCATCGTGACCAGCTGCAAAACCCTGTTCATCATAGCGATCGCGAACTTCCTGGCCTATTTCATGACACACCAGCGGGTCCCAAACCAGGTCATTGAAGCCATGCTTTCCGTCACATCGAATCCCAATATCCTCCTTCTAATGATCATTTTCATCCTCCTTATTCTGGGGATGTTCCTGGAGGGGACGGCCGTTATCCTGATCGTGGCGCCCATTTTCCTGCCGATCATCGCGAAGATAGGGATGAGCCAGCTTCAATTCGGGGTCATCATGGTGCTGGCCTCCATGATTGGTCTTCTGACGCCTCCGGTGGGTATGAGCCTTTACGCCGTGTCCTCTGTGACGGACGTGCCGATGCTGGAACTGTCAAAAGAAGTTGTTCCCTATGTCATCGGCATCCTTATCGTGTTGCTTTTGTGTGCGTTCATTTCGCCGTTATGCACATGGCTGCCGTCGATTCTGGTGTGAGGAGGAGGCCTGGCTTACATGCAGTTTTTGAAAAAGCTTGATGAGATCGTCGCCGCGATCCTGAAGTTCGTGGTGGTCAGCTGCCTGGGGGTCATCGCGTTCATCCTGATGTTCCGCGTCATCATCCGCTTCACTCCCATCAATATCTCGCTGTCCTGGACAGATGAGGTGGTGGAGTGGTGTATGGCGTATATGATCTTCCTGACGAGCGCGCTGATTATGCGGGAGGGCTCGCATTTCCGCGTGGATCTTCTGCAGCAGAAGTTTGGGAATACGACCTTTATCCGCGTGCTGAATTTTTGCGTCACGATCTTTAACGCGGCATTTTTTGCGGTGTTTTTCTATTATGCGTGGGATCTGTTCACCAAGGCCAAGGCCCCGACCATCATCCTCCGTGCGCCGCGCCAGGTGCCCTATGCCAGCATCGTGACTGGCGGCTTGTTGCTCTTTATCTACAGCATCCGTGATATCGTATCCGCGCTCAGAGAGCTGATCAGGGGGAGATAAAAATGGACATCATGCAAGTGCTTTGCACAAGGCGCACTTTTCGGGCCTTTACACAGGAACCGGTGCCAGGGGAGGTCCTGACGGATATCCTGGAAGCCGGACGTCTGGCAAACTGTGGTGCCAACCGACAGAGCCTTCGCTTCGTTGTGGCGGAAAAGCCGGAAGACGTGGCAAGACTTTGTGAATTGACCAAATGGGCGGCGGCCATCCCGGACGGGGCCGGGACCCCGGCTCCGGAGCAGCGCCCCACGTTATTCATCGTTGTCCTTCAGGATATTTCCGTGCCGGGACACAGCGATATCGATGTGGGGATCGCGGTGGCAAGCATGACGACGGCAGCCTGGGCAAGGGGCGTGGGCAGCTGTATCATCGGCACGCTGCCCCGGGACAGGACGGCACAGTTCCTGAAGCTTCCGGAAAACCTGCAGGTCCATACCGGCATTGCTTTCGGGTATCCCGCGCACAAGAGCACGGTGGTGCCGCTTAAGGACGGTCAGAAGAAATACTGGCGCGACGAGAAGGGCGATTACTACGTGCCGAAATACGCGATCTCGGATATCGTCCGCTATCTGTAACTATCTGTAACTATCTGTAACGGTAACAGACAGGCCCCGCCTTGCGGGGCCTGTCTGTCGTAAAAAAAGCGCGCACAGCCGGTGTTGCGGGCTGTGCGCGGAAGAGATATCAATGATCGTGTTTACGGCAAGTTGTTTCCCGTGTTCTCATAACGCTCGATTTCCGCCTCCTGCCAGAGCTTGTCGAGCTTGTAAAACTCGCGCCCCTTGTGGCTGAAGATATGGACGATGACGTGCCCCGCGTCCAGCAGACGCCAGTTCGAGCTGGTCTCGCCCTCCCGGCGGCAGGGCTGACCGTGGCGCTCCAGGGCCTCCTCCGCCGCATCCATGAGCGTCTTCATGTGGACCTCGGAGTTCCCCGTCACCAGGATAAAGACGTCGGACACACCGCCCAGTCCGCTTAAGTTCATAAGGGCAATATCCTCTCCGCTCTTGGCGGAAAGGGCCGACAGGACGTATTCGTATTCCTTCATCAGGTCTGTCATCAATAACTTCTCTCTCCCTTTCTTCATTCAGTTAAGGATAAAGACGCCAGCCGCTTTAAGATGGTATCCTTGTCATGGCCCAGAATCAGCGTCAGGGACTCCGCCCGTCTGTCCTCGCGGATCAGCCCCGGGTTGGTGATGCCGCAAAGCTCTGCCAGCGCCAGCGCCCCCTGCCTCGCCTCCTCGCCGGCGCCCGGCGGGTAGATGATGTTCGACGTGTGGTAGTCGTAATGGCGCGCGTTGCCCGTGTAGGGGACTTCGATCCCGATCCGCTGGAATATCTGCGCAGCGCGCTTACTGATCCCCTTTTCCCCGTCACCATTGAGGATGCGGATGCGCACGACCTGCTCCCGCAGACGGGTCATCCTGTCCTCGCTCTCGGGGGAGGGGACGGAGACCGGCACGCTGGCGCTCACGGGCTGGCCAGACGGAGGCGTCTCCAATTCGGGGAGCTTCGCCGCAAGCTGCATGGAGAAGGCCACGTTGTCCAGTATCCAATAGCTGCTGTTCTTGCTGTACCCTGATTTGCCGGGGGCCATGAACATACGGATACGGTCGGAGGGCAGCGAATTGGCGAACTGGAGCAGCTTTAACATCTCAAGCGGCGTAAGGTCCGTGTCCACCGCGGCCACCGCTTCCTCGATGAGGGCGGGGATCTTGGGGATGATGGCGGGGCTCTTGAGCTTGTTGACGATGATGTTCATGAACTTCTGCTGCCGCTGGACCCTGCCGATGTCCCCCAGGGGGTCGTGCCGGAAGCGGACGTACCCCAGGGCCGTCTTTCCATCCATGTGCTGCTGGCCCTTGGGGATGTTGATGAAGAGTTTTCCGGAGTAATCTGTGTAATGGAGGCGCTTGTCAACGTAAATAT
>JAEEYY010000121.1 GCA_016288355.1 Synergistes sp. | reverse complement strand
TGCTAACCACTTGCGTAATCGTTATCTGGAGCGCTTTTTCTGGGATTGAGTCCGCCCTTGGCATGGTTAGCAAGCTGTTAGCATAGCAGAGTGCGTTACGTTCCTCATGGCGAGCATGCACTTGCCCACTTACCAAAATGTTCACATAATGAAACAAAAGGAATTTCAGGGCGTATGCCCTGCATGTGGAGCATAGCAGGAATTGCTGGTATTGGACTGCCAACCGGAGGGAAGGTAAGAGGTCCATCTAGGAGGGATAAGGTGGAGGGGATGCGTATGAAGGTGGAGTGAATAAGAAAGCGACCCTCGAAATGAGAGTCGCTTAAATAGTATTTGATAGAGATTAACTATTTTTTGACGCGAACGCGAACACACTGTACAGTACGTTCTTTATCGCTTGATACTGAACCATCAGCCAAAACTTTCTTGTATAAAATCTCTGATTTAAAAATAATATTTTCATCAGAAGATTTATCCGGTAAACTTTTGATTTTATAATCAGTTGATTCTGCAATCATCATTTTTTCATTTTTTACAGTCCAGTTTGAAGCTTCAATCTCCTTTGTAGGGTTAAGAGAAAAAATTTTATCATCACCATTATAATCTTTATCAGCCCAGAACCAATAATTAATATCAGTTATAATGGCTGTTTTATTATTTTTAGTAGAAAAATCGACATAAAAATTACATACATCTCCAAGTTTGACTTCAATTGAATTTGTTTCGTCACATTGTATCTTATCTATTTCACCATGATTTTTATATTCTTTGACATCTGAAACTATGGGTTTTGCCAGAGCTGAATTGATTGATAGAAAAACAGCCATCAGAGTGAGAACTACTTTTGTATACATTTGTAAACTCCTTAATACGAGTGCGTTTGTGAAAGAATAAAGAGGAACGCAAAGCATATCAAGCAGGCCTGCGGGCTGTATCCGCCTTCACGGAGAGGTTGCCTGCTGCACAGAGGAAGCCGCACCTTAACCTATCCGTGCAGGGCAGCACATCATGAAGCTTTAGCGTTGCCAATGTCTGTTTGGTATTACTTTCTTACACTCGCCCGCACACACTGCACAATACGTTCTTGCTCTGGTGATATTGAACCATCAGGCATAATTTCATTGAATAGAATTTCCGCTTTGAAAATAATATTTTCGTCGGAAGGCGTATCAGGCAGACTCTTGATTTTATAATCACTTGATTCGACAAGCCTGATTTCTTTGTTTTTTACAATCCAGTCGGCCTTTTCAATTTCTTTTGTCGGCTTCAGCTGAAAAATTCCCTCATCGCCATTATAATCCTTGTCAGCCCAGAACCAATAATTAACATCTGTCACTTTTACTACTTTGTTGTTTTTAGCAGTAAAATCGACATAAAAATTGCCGAAATCGCCAAGGTGAAAAATATATGTTTTTGTTGAGTCACATCGTATCTTGTCTATCTCACCATGTTCTTTGTATTCCTTGACATCATATGCCACTGGTTTTGCTATGGCTGTATTCAGAGAAAAAATAAAAAGAAAGACAGACATCAGTGAAACAAAAGTCTTAATGCGCATTGGAAGACTCCTAATTCCATTTCAGGCATGACGGTCGTCATGCATGCAGGGCTGCCGGCAGCCCGTTCTCCCGCCCGCGGGATATGGGGGGATGTTACCTGTTCCAGACTAGGAGCGGCAACCCCTTGGAATCCTTGAAACTGCCGCAGCAAATGATGATAAAGTCAATGAGCGCCCAGAGACCCAGGCCGCCGAGGGTCAGCACCATCAATATGCCGGTGCCGACCTTGCCCACATAAAAACGATGGATACCCAGCCCGCCGAAAAAGAAGCACAGCAGGGCCGCCGCAAGACGGCTTTTGGGGCTTGCGCCGGCCAACGGGTCATTGATTGGATGGCCGCAATGGGGGCAGGCAACAGCCATGGAAGACACTTCATTTGCACAATTAGGACACTGCATTTTCTACACTCCTTGAAAGAGAGCTCCCGGCGCACACTGCGGGCCGTAGAGCACCCGTATTTCTGTTGCCATAAAAAGCCCGTAAAAGCAAGGCGGGACGCGCACACGCGCTTCAACCACTGCCCGCAACCGTTCGCCCCCGTCTTCCTGCAAGCCCCGTCAGGACTCACGCGCAAACCAAGCCTACCGCCATGAAAAGTCCCGCTTCAGCGGCCCTTACTGTGTATAACTATCGTATTCTCCAATGCAGTTCTGTATCTGCCGCATTTTGGCATGGATCTCCGCGCCGATGGAGTCTATACGGTTTTGCAGGTCGACCATGACCCTTTCCCATTCCTGTCTGTTAGCGTCCTTATCCGCAGAGACAGGCATGTCGATCCCGGCTTCATCGCAGACGGCATTGAGCACCTGCATCTTTTCCAGCATGTCAAGGGCGTCGGACCAGGTATCCCTCGATTCGTCGGAAACGGTCGTCGGTGTTTCGACATTGATGCCGTGGCTCTTGCAGAATTTCAGGAGCCATACGGGGACGCTCCCGGTACCTGCGCGCGCATGCTTGCACGCCGCCACTGCGCGGGCGTACTCTGACTGGGTGGCACGGCCCCGCACACCCCGTCGCAGGCTGCGGGCTGAGCGAAGGGCTGTTGCGCAGTCCTGCTTTTTCGCCTGCGCTGTCTCAATCTGACCAATATACTGCTGCGCTTCCGCCTTGCTCTTGCAGGCCAGATCCAGCTTTCCCATAGCCAAATCCGGACTGCCGCCGCGTGCATCCGATACCCCTGCCGCTGCAGAGACGGCGGCAGTGGTGCTGTTGTTTATCTGACTCATTATCCAGTCTCCGGTGTCCTACTCTACGGGCAGGATCCGCTGCTTGAGGTTCACATTCAGAATGCTCGGGGGAGTGCCGAGGTCGCATTCAAAAGTCAATGTGTAGCGCGCCTTGCCGACAAGCTTCGCCTGTCCGTTCGCATCGGTGCCGAGCCCTGAATCGAGGCCGACGGTCTCGGACATTTCGATATGGGCCCTGCCGTTCTGGACGGTCACTGTGTAGTTGATCTCTCCCTGATGGCGTGAGGATAGGTCGAAATGAAGCATGGGGGGCATGTTGTTCTGCAATGCCTGCTGGGCATTGCGCGAAGCCATCTTGGTCAGGCCGTCCAGGACGTTTTGCGGAAGAGGGTCGCCGGTTGTCGCATTCATCTGCATGGACAGCCCCTGAAGGGGGGCGAAGGAACGCTGGTTGACGATGGCGCTGACCATCTTCGCCGCGTCTTCCGTCGGCATGACGCGCCTTAAGGAATGCGCCACCTCTTCGCCGTCAGGCTTGTTCATGACAGCGCCGTTGACGGTGTAGGTTCCGCGCGGAGCGTCGAGCTTCATCTGAGCGTGGCAAAGCGCATTGCGGCGTATAAGGCGAGGCGATAACGGCAGCAAAAGTAAAGGAATCGCTCCGGTGCCGGATTCGGGCCGGGCGTTTCTTGCCCTTTGTCTGCAGCCAGATGGGAGGCTGTCACAATTCGTATTCATGTCGTTTCTCGACGTGGATGCCGGACGGGCGTCAACGGTTTCGTATGAAAAATGGTCAGGGCAGGCGCATGCAACGCCCGCGAGAAGGCTCTTGCCAAGAACGCCCTGAAAGGTTATCTAGAAAGGGAGTCCGGACACCGCGAGCAGGCGGGCCGGGCTGGCACGGCGCGTTAGCGCCCCCGTGCACGGTTACCAACGCTTTTACTTCTTTCGACCCCGACCCGCCACGAACGGGCCGGGGTCAACCGTTATCTGGCGTTAGTCGCCAGCAACCGGACCAGGGCCGCAGCGAGCAGTAAGGCGAAAACAAGTTTTCGCATGGCTGCCCCCTCCTTTACCCGTTTGCGCCGTGCCGGCACATGTCCAGAGGGTAACCGTGCGGGAATCATGCTATCTGAAATGCGCTACGGCGTCCAGTTTCGAAGCAGGCGGGTATTGCGAAGCGCAATGATAATGCTGGAGAGCGGAAATGCCCCTTTCGCTGCCAGATGCTGTTACCTGCCGGAAGGTCATATTCCCTGCCTGCGGCATCCAGAGAGCAGCGTGTCCCCCTTTTTACAGAGCGAATTCATGGCGGAGACAGGCCATTCCTCGCCGTCGAGCGGGAATAGCGTAAGGACAGCGCAATACAGGCCGGTGGGAAAAGCGTTTTCAGATTGTTTTGCCGGGCAGCTTTCCCTCCTCCCCGCGGGGAGGAGGGAACAGTATGCGGGGGAGTCGGTCAGCGCTGCGTGGTCTTCATGGAAAGAATCATCCAGGTATCCTTGCCGTTCCACTTGCAGGGCCTGGCGGTGGCCTCAAAGGTGTCGGGCCGGTCATTCTTGTCTTCGGCGTTATACAAGTCGCCGGTCATGCGGACAACGTCGCCATCCTGCGTCGCCTTCTTCACCTCGGCATAGTACACGGCCTCGCCGTCCGCCCCCTCGAAGTGGTAGAGGCTGCCGTCGAAGTGATATGGCGGGTCAGACTGCTCTACGCTCGCGTTTTTCAGGTTGATGCCAAAATATTTCTTGACGCTCTCCGCCACGTACTTGCCGTCGATGACCAGCGAGCCGTACTTGCACCCCTTGGTCGGGCAGGGCTTGATTCGGCTCTTGTAGTTGTTGACGTAGTTGTGCCAGATGCCGAAGCGGATAAGGTCCGGGGCCGACGGGTCGCCGCCCAGGTGCAGGACGTCGTCGTTCCCGTCCTTCTTGACGTCAAAGTCCCTGAAGCCGAGTTCGGTGAAGTTGCTGAGGAAGGTGCTCATCTGCTTGAGCTGCGCCTGAGAAAAATCGGCAGCCTGCGCGCCTGCCGCATACAGCGCGGAACACAATCCCATTGCCAGACAGAACAGCAACACTTTCTTCACACTGTTTTTCATGACAAAAATCCCCTTAACGTATGGTTTACGGTTTCTCCTGCGGTTTTCACAGGGCATCAGCCTTCGCACCGGGTGCTACTTTGCTGTCAAATTGAGTGCGGCCACTTTCCCCCGAATCTCCTTTGCGTCATCCCGCGGCCGGAACGGGGATTTTCAGTTCAGTGTCCTTGACCTTGGTCTCGTCCTCCCAGTCCTTTGCGTTCTTCACGGAACTTTTCAAGACGTCCAGCGTGCCGTTCTCCGTGTCGCAGCCGTTGACGGTGTAGTCCTCGGTCGCCGTGGCCTGCTTGAGGACAATCCTTTCATTCTCCACGGAGTCGTAGAGCACAACAGAACTCCACCACACGTCGAAGCGGCCCTTGACCCTGGGCCCCTTGCCGATGTTGACGGCGTTGAGCACAAACCGATGGGGGTCAACCCATAAGGGGTGCCCAGCCGCGTCGAACGCGGCTTTCCTGACGAAACCCTTGCCCTTGTCGATGAAATAGAGGCTGAGATGCCGGATGTATTCCATGCCCCAGCTCACCAGCAGCTTCTCGCCCGAGGGGGAAAACGTCACTCTGCAAGACACCGCCTCTTCCTTGACGGGCAGAAAGCCCGCCGGCGCATTTTCCTTGCCGCGGAAGAAGTAGATGCCGCCCTTCGAGCCCTTCATTTCGTCGGACTGCGCCGGATCGATCAGGATCCACGCCCATGGCCCGGCTTCCGTGTCGGCCATCTGCACTTCGCAATCCTTGAGCGGCGTTTCCTTTCCGCCGTCCACCCGAAAGGCTTTCCCTCCCTTCAGGATATAGTCCCCGACGGCGGCATGGGCCGCGCCCGCGCAGAGCACGCAGCCCAGCAGCACCCCAAAAAACAGTCGGCGCACAGTCTTCATGTTGAATACCCCCTTTGAAACAACGCGGCAGACACGGAAAAGCCCATTTGACTCTCTCATGCTATCTCATGCGTTCCAGCTCCACGAGGCCGCTGATGTCTTTTTCCACGTCCAGCAGCACCAGGTCGGACGCGTCCATGCGCAGAACTGCGCCCATGGCCGGGGAAACCGGCCGCTTCGGCTGTGCGCAGTCCGCAAAAGCGCTTTCCGGGCCGATCAGGGCCGTCAGCTTCCCTTCGGGATGAGCCTTCTGCATGTCATCGTCCGTCACCATCGAGAAAAAGTTCTCCCGCGCATCCTCCGCGCTGCCGGCGGAGGCGGCGTCATTCTTGTCATAATAGCGTATGGTGACGCCGTCGGGCAGGGCCAGCGAAAGAGGGCGCAGCTCGAAGGCCGAGAGGAATTCCGGCAGGATATCCTGCCATCCTTCCGACGACTTTTCCGTCGTCAGCCGGATGCGTGCGACGCCGCCCTCCCGGAGAAAGCTGACGGCGCCTGTCCAGACAGTCTCGCCAAAGCGCACGGGCACGACAACATCCCCGAACGCCTTGAATTCCTGAGCGGCAGACCCGCCGAGCGAAAGCACGCCCTCCCGTGTTCCTGCCTGCAGCAGTTCCACGAAATCGACGGCCTGTGCGCTGTCTTGCGGAAAACGCAGATCGCTGAATGCCAGCGGCAGCGCCTTGCCGTCCGACGCGGACAGAACGGCCTTGCCCGCGCCATCCATGCTTAAGGTCAGCTCCGTCTTGTCCGTCAGGGCGCAGTCCTTCACGGCGATGCGGCCACGCCCGAAATCCACCTGCAGGGCGGTTAGCTTGGCGATACTCCCGTTCTTCTCCCCGCAGCTCTCCCCCGGGCGGGCATGCGCCGCCGAAAAGGAGGAAATCTGCTGCCCGTCGTTGGAAACGCCTTCCAGAGCAAAGCCGAGGATATCGTACGGCGTTTTATTGGCAATGAGCATTTCCATGGCGGATGCGGGAAAGGCGGAGGCGCACATAAACAGCACGAAAAGGCCGGCGGCAAAACGCATGACTGCTCCTTGTATTTTTACTGTGTCAGTAGGTCCATAAAGAAACGCGGCAGCGGCGGCATCAGGCTTTGTGCGTATGGAAAAGCCGCGCGCGGGCGGCGAGTTCCGACAGATCGTTACCAACCGCCGCCTCCTCCGCCGCCCGAGCTGCCGCCGGAATCACAGCCGGAACCGCCTCCGCCGGAGCCGCCGCTGTCCCTTTGCGACGCACCGTAGGCGGCGGTGACTGCGCTGACGGCCGCCAGGGCGGAGGCATAGCCGGCGTCTGCCGTTGAAGAAGCCTCTCCCTCATTCCAGCTGCCGAGCCTTTGATCATCCATCCATTCCGCGGCATAGCCCGCGGCGGCGAGCACGGGCGCGAAGCGCTTTTCCCATGCCCCGGCCATGCCAAGGGCCACGGCGTAGGGCAGCATCGCCTCGTATATTTCCACCGTGTCTTCAGGGGCGTTGATGCGGGCAAGGCGCTCTTTTTCCGCGGTGCCGACATACATGGCCAGTCCCTCCACGGCGGCGCGCGCCTTCAGTCCCTCGGGCGTAAGCCGGTAGGGGAAGCAGCGCAAGAAAAGGGGGGGCGTGAAAACGCAGCTCAAGACGGGCAGCCAGTACTGCCATTCCCATTCCGTCAGCAGGCCCAGCGCCGATACGGAAAGCGCTGCGAAAGCCGCGAGGGCGGTTCCTCTCAAGACGCCTTTTTTCCGGCGCATCAGCGTCAGGGGCAGCGCGGCGATGAGGGAACACAGGAAAATGCCGAAAAAATGCTCTTTGAGGTTCTCGCCGTCATAGATGCCCATCCAGCCCGCAACGTACAGGGCCGCATACAGCAGGAATGCGTTGACGATGACGCCGGCGGCGGGCAGCAGCAGGCCGCAGGAAGCCCCGAAGGCGCGCATCCGCTCCCTGTACCCGTCCTGCAGGCCATGCAGCGCGCGGTAAAGGCGTTCTCCGTCGTCGCTTTCCGCGGCATGCCAGCCTTCCGGCATGCCGTTTTCAGGCAGCGGGGCGTTTGCGCCGGGGGCGTCTGAAAAAAGGCCGTCGGCAATGGCAAGGCAGGCTTTGTCCTGCCAGCCGCGCTGCGCGCGCTCCGGCCAGGCGGTGATGAACGTCCATTTCCCGCCGTCCTTTTTCATGCGCATGAAGCCGCGCACGGCCGTCCAGAGAAGGTCGGCGCGCCCGGCATTATCCTCTTTTTCACAGAGATGCGCGGCAAGTCCGGGGGAAATGTCCTGCGGCGGCGAAAACAGGGGCACGACGACGGGCCTGCGGGCGCGGCGGAAGAAAAGCCAGAGGAAGAAGAAGCACAGAAGCGGAATGACGCCGGCGGCCGTCATGATTTCGGGGCCGTATGCGTTCAGGCGCTCGCGTAAGGAGGGCGCGGGAAGCGTGATGGAGCCGTCCTTCCATGCGGCCCGCAGGACCAGCGCCTCCCCCGGCTCCAGCGGGCGCGCGGCCGCAAAGACATTGGGTTCGGGAAGTTCGCACGCGTCCTTCCGGCTGTTCCCATGCGCAATGTAGGCGGAAGACTGCGTGAGCTCCGCGCCGTCAGGCAGCAGCAGCACAGCGCCGGCGTTCTCGATGGGGAAGCTCCACCGGCTGCCCGTGGCGTTGTAGAGGACGGCATAGCCGCCGCCGTCCCGGCGCACATGGCCCGTCGTGCGGTAGACAAGCAAAAATTCATGCTCGCCCCGGGCAATCTCCTTGTCGGGATCGCCGAGGATGAAGCTGGTCAGCAGGTCGTTGCGCTCCGTGCGGCAGGGCACGGGCGCGCCGTCCATGCGCGCCTCCACCAGTTCCACGCCGTAGGTGCGGAGTTTCCTGCCGTGCCAGGAGAGCGTGGGGACGGAACGGAAAATGCCGTGCCTGATGGCATCATGCTCCGCCTGAACCCTGATGCATTCCTTCACCAGAATGGAGGCGTCCGCCCGCACGGCGAGCTCAACGGAAAAATCGCTGATGCGTTCCCGCGCGTGAGCCCATCCCGCCATGCCGCATAGGAGAAAAACGGCAACTGCGGCCAGGAAGCCTGACGAACATCTGAAATGCGCAATTCTCACCTTGTCTGAAATACTCCGTAGTTGGGGAAGCAGCGGATGCCTTATCTCTACTGGACGCGGGAATTTTAATCAACCGGAAAGGGTACGCATGAATGCGCCGTGTGAAGCCGTGCACGGCATGGGGGCGGTATGACGCGTTTATTTGCGCCTTCCTGTAAAACTTTGTTTGACATTCAGGGGGTGGAGATATACTCATTCCTCAATGAAGCCCCCGGGATATGCCATTTCAGTCGTATCACCGATGCAAAACACATCAGTCTCTTCCGATAATCGCCTTTGGAACGCCGATTACCTCAAAGTCCTTACGACGAATTTCACCGCGTCGTTCGCTTTTTATCTTGTCACGCCCCTGCTCCCGATCTACCTGAGCGAGACTTTTTCCGCACCCAAAGACGTTATCGGGCTGGCTTTGTCCGGATACGCGGTAACGGCGATTCTCTCGCGACCCATTGCCGGATGGCTGGTGGACAGCCTTCCGCGCAAGCGGGTTCTGCTCATCTGCATTTTCCTGAAATTCATAT
>JAEEYY010000120.1 GCA_016288355.1 Synergistes sp. | reverse complement strand
CCCGGCTCATCGTCATCGCCTGGAACTACAAGAGCGCGCTGGAGGCACTGGATGCAAACAAGTTGGCTTCGGTTGCATCTGAGGTCGAGGAACTGCAGAAGATGACCAAGGAGTTCGCCGATACGACGAAGGTCCAGTTGGTCCGTGATAAGCTGAATGCCCTTGATGGCGAATTCAACACGTTCAAAACCAGCTTTACTGAAGTGATCACGGCCTTCAACGAGACCGAACCCATGTTCCAGGCCCTGCTGAGGGACAGTATGGAGATGGTCCAAGTCTCGGACGTTATCGTGGATACCGGCGTCACCCGTTCGGTGGAGTACATCGACAGGAACTCGAAAGCCCTGGGCGATTCCGTATTGCTGTTGATCGCCCTGGCGGTCGTGGCGGTCGTGGTGGGCCTGGGGATTGCCTTCATCATCGCCCGTGTCATCTGCAAGCCTCTGAGCCGCGTGGTGGAGCTTACGCACAGCGCCCGGGACGGTGACGTTTCCATCACCCGCGACGATTTCGACTACGAAGGTCGCGACGAGCTGGGCAGCCTGGCCGAAGCGCTGTCCGAGATGTTCGACTCCCTGCGCACGGCCATCACCGATATCCGCGAGAACGCAGACGCCTCCACCGAGAAGGCCGAAACGATGCGTGAGGATGCGGGCAAGAACCTGGAGGGCGCCAATAACGTCCGCAAGGCCGTGAGCGAGGCAGTGAAGCTGATGGAGTCCAACTCCTCGTCGCTGCAGGAAAGCAACGCGGGGACGGAGGAGATGTCCGCCGCCTCCATGACCTCCGCCCAGGCCGCCACGGACTGCGCCGAGTTCATCGCCAACGTGACCCACGTGGCAAACGAGGCCACCACGACGGTGCAGGAAGCCATCGCCAACATGGGCATCCTCCAGAAGAAGACGGAGGAGAGCGGAGAGAAGCTCCAGGGCCTGGTGGACTCCGTGGACAAGATCAGCGAGTTCATCAGCGTCATCACATCCATTGCGGACCAGACGAACCTGCTTGCTTTGAACGCAGCCATCGAGGCGGCGCGCGCTGGCGAGGCCGGACGCGGGTTCGCCGTGGTAGCAGAGTCGGTGCGTAAACTGGCGGAGGAGTCCAGCCGCGCAGCGGAGAACGTCCGCGGGCTGATGGGGGCCCTCCAGGACGGCGCGCAGGACACCAAGACCTCCAGTGAGGAGACGGCGGCGCTTCTGGTGCAGACCGTGGAGAAGGCCAGCGGGGCAAAGGATGCCCTGACCGAGGCTATGAATCAGATCGACAAGGCCAACGACCGTATCCAGAACATCGCGGCGGTGGCCCAGGAGCAGGCAGCCTCCAGCCGTGAGATCGCGGGCGGCATCGACAACGTGACGAAGTCCACGGCAGAAATCCTTGAGAACCTCGAGAACATCAAGGTCGCTATGGACGCGACGGCCGAGGTCGCGGAGCGTGCAACGAACATCGCCAACGAGCAGGCGCAGCTGGCCGAGGACCTGCGGGAGTCTCTGTCCATGTTCAAGGTCGAAAGCGAGGACGCTCTCCTTGCAGCGGAGCCCAAGGCGCTTTCGGCAAAGTAGTAAGCAGCGTCAAGTATCATGAAACAAAGGCGGGCGGTGGGGTCAAACACCCATCGCCCGTTTTCATGTTCAAAGGACATCCCCCCCATGAAACCTTCTTTTAAGTTATAATAGATTCAATTGATTTCCCCCATTCCTGCTCTTGGAGGAGTGTAGTTAAATGTTTAAGAATTTGAGGATATCCGCGAAACTTGGCATTGGGTTCGGCATGGTGCTGCTGCTGTTTGCCGCGGCCGTGTTCTTCAGCTGGGTCAGCATCTCCGCTGTGCAGAAGGACATCGCTTTCCTGGGAGAAGTGTCCAAAGCCCTGCGTCTGGCGAACGAGATGAACGGGACGGTGTCATTTATCCGCGACGGCATTCGCGACCTCCGTTACTCCGAGAGCGAGGAGGATGTTGAAGCCCTCCGAAACCGTTTTGTGGAGCTGAAGAGCCGGATGGAGGCGGCGCAAAAACTCTACGCCGAGGAGCCGCGTCTGAACACTCTGGCCCTCGTGGCCGACATGGAGGGGAATCTGCAGAAGAGCACTGAAAATCTTGAGAGGGTGGGCGAGATGATCCGCTCCAAGGTCACCGCCATGCAGAAGCTGGGCGGCGGGCTCAACGCGGTGCAGAACCTTCTGAACGGGGCCGTCAACTCTCAGTTCCAGGCGACTCGCACAGAGATAAGGAAGATTGCCCAGGAGATCAGGGGCAGCCTCAGCGGCGAGGCTGCAGCCGCCAGAGTGTCCGAACTGGAGGCGGAGGTGGAACGCGCGAGGGAATCTCAGGAGCTGATGATCCATCTGCTTTCCGCCGCGTGGCATTACCGCGAGGGAGTCGAGGCACTCGATTCCAGCATCCTGAACAGCGTCGTCACTCAGCTTGACGGCCTTGAGAACGCCGTCACCAGTTTTGCCAATTCCACGAAGCTTCCGGCCATCCAGAAGAGGCTCCAGCAGAGCAAAGGAGCTTTTGCCGTCTTCAAGGCAAGTTTCGCTGAGGTGCTCCAGGCCGTTGACGAGACAGGGCCGCTGTTCCAGGACCTGCTGAAGAACGGGCTGGCCATGGTGAAGGTCGCCGACCAGATCATGAATTCTGGCGTTGCAAGCCTCAATGAGCTCACTTACGAAGGTTACCGGTCTCTGAGCAAGGCGGTGTGGCTGCTGGTCGTCCTGGCGGTGGTGGCCATTGTCGTGGGCATGGTCATCGCGCTCCTCATCGCCCGGACCATCCGCAAGCCGCTGGCGCGCGTGGTGGAGCTGGTCGCTAAGGCTCGCGACGGCGACATGTCCATTATCCGCGATGACTTTGAACATGAGGGCCACGACGAGCTGGGTACCCTGGGCGACGCGCTGTCTGAGATGTTCGATTCCCTGCGCACCGCCATCGCCGAGATAAACGAGAACGCCGACGCATCCACGGAGAAGGCCGAGACCATGCGCGAGGACGCTGGCAGGAACCTGGAGGGCGCCAACAACGTCCGCAAATCCGTCAGCGAGGCAGTGAAACTGATGGAGTCCAACTCCTCGGAGCTGCAGTCGAGCAACGCGGGGACAGAGGAAATGTCCATGGCGGCAATGACGTCAGCCCAGGCCGCCACAGACTGCGCTGCGTTCATTGCCAACATGACCCAGGTGGCGAACAGGGCCGCCATGACAGTGCAGGAGGCCATCGCAAACATGGCTCAACTGCAAAAGAAGACGGAGGAAAGCGGCCAGAAGCTCCAGGGCCTGGTGGACTCCGTGGACAGGATCACAGAGTTCATCAGTGTCATCACATCCATTGCCGGGCAGACGAACCTTCTGGCACTGAACGCAGCCATCGAGGCGGCGCGCGCGGGCGAAGCCGGCCGCGGGTTCGCTGTGGTGGCGGAGTCTGTGCGCAAACTGGCGGAGGAGTCCGGCCACGCAGCGGAGAACGTCCGAGGCCTGACAGGTGCGCTTCAGGACGGCGCGAAGGACACCAAGACGGCCAGCGAAGAGACAGCGTCTCTCCTGGTCCAGACTGTGCAGAAAGCCCATGACGCAAGAGATGCCTTGTCTGAGGCCATGGACGAGATCGACAAGGCCAACGACCGTATCCAGAACATCGCTGCTGTGGCTCAGGAGCAGGCGGCCTCCAGCCGGGAGATCGCGAGGGGCATCGACAAGGTGACGAAGGCGACGACAGAGATATTAGAGCATCTTGAAAATATCTCCACCGCCATGGACGACACAGCTGCCGTCGCCGAGCGCGCCACGGGTATCGCGGGCGAGCAGACGCAGCTGGCCGAGGACCTGCGAAACTCCCTGGCCCTGTTCAAGGTCCAGCGCGAGGATGAAGCCGAATTATGGGCAACCAAAGCGCTGGAGGAAGGAGAAAAAGGAAAAGTAAAAGAAGTGCTGGAAGAAAACGAGTAAAGATTTTATAATAGAGTATAGAGGCAGTAAAAATCTCTTTAAAGGAGTGTATGCTGATGTTAAAGAACTTGAAGATCTCCGCGAAACTTGGCGTTGGATTTGGACTGGTGCTTGCCCTGTTTGGTGTGGCCGTATTTTTTAGCTGGATGAGCGTCAGCGCCGTTCAGAGCGATATGGCCTTTGTCTCGCAGGTGGTGAAGGCCATGACCACCGCAAACAACATGAACACCATAGTGTCGTGGATCCGGGCGGACATCCGTGACCTTCGCTTTGCTGAGAGCGATCACGACATCGAGCAGCTTCAGGGTCATCTTTCGGATATGAACAAGGAACTGTCCTCCGCTAAGAATCTTTACATGGAGCAGCCGGAGCTGACCTCCCTGTCCACTCTGCCGGAGATCGAAGGCGCCCTGCGCGATAGCACGGAGGCCTTTAAGCAGGTCACGAACATGATCCTCTCCAAAAGGGCCGCGATCAAGAAGATGGACGAAAGCGCCAGCGATATACGCAAGCGCCTTGATGAGGTTGTGGAGATCCAGTACACGAGAGCCTACAACGAGCATCACGACATAAACAACGGCATCGAGAAGGACTCCCCCGACATCGGTGCACTTTCAGAGCTGACGCATGATCTGGATCGGAAGCTGGATCGTGTGAAGGGCGCGGAGATAATGCTGACCAATATGCTCGACATCCTGTACAAGTACGAGCAGGGGACGGAGAGACGGGATCTGAACACTCTGCAGAAGGTCGCGGCGCAGTTCAATGAACTTCACTCTTACGCTCAGAATTTTGCCGATACCACCAAGGCCACGGAAGTCAGGGAGAAGCTGAACAACCTTAACAGTGCGTTCACCACCTTTAAGACGAATTTGGACGATGTGCTGAAGACGTTCACCGACTCGGACCCGCTGTACCAGAAGTTGCTGGCTGACAGCCGCGCCCTGATGGATGCTGCCAACAATATCATGAATGCCGCCGTCACCCGTGTGACGAGCTTCACCAAGAGCGGCTATGACTCCCTGGGCAGCGCGGTGTGGCTGTTGATCTCATTGGCGGCTATGGCGATCGTGGTGGGCATTGGCATCGCTTTCCTCATCGCCGGGGCCATCCGCAAGCCGCTGTCCCGCGTAGTGGAACTGACGCACAAAGCGCGGGACGGCGATATGTCCATCACCCGGGGGGACTTCCAGTATGATGGGCACGACGAGCTGGGCACCCTGGGCGATGCGCTGTCCGAGATGTTCGCCGCCATGCGCACGGCCATCACCGAGATCCGCGACAACGCCGACGCCTCCTCCGAGAAAGCCACGACCATGCACGAGGACGCAGCTGCCAACCTGGAGGGCGCCAACAAGGTCCGCAAGGCCGTGAACGAAACCGTGAAGCTGATGGAATCCAATGCCTCGTCGCTGGAGCAGAGCAACGCGGGGACGGAGGAGATGTCCGCCGCCTCCATGACCTCCGCCCAGGCCGCCACGGACTGCGCCGAGTTCATCGCCAACGTGACCCACGTGGCAAGCAAGGCCACGGAGACCGTGCAGGAGGCCATCGCCAACATGGCCATCCTTCAGACGAAGACGAACGAGAGCGGAGAGAAGCTCCAGGGCCTGGTGGACTCCGTGGACAAGATCAGCGAGTTCATCGGCGTCATCACCTCCATTGCGGACCAGACAAACCTGCTGGCGCTGAACGCGGCCATCGAGGCGGCGCGCGCGGGCGAGGCGGGACGCGGGTTCGCCGTGGTGGCAGAGTCGGTGCGTAAGCTGGCGGAGGAATCCGGCCGGGCAGCAGACAACGTCCGTGGCCTGATGGGGACACTTCAGAGCGGCGCTCAGGATACCAAGACCGCCAGCGATGAAACGGCGGAGCTCCTGGTACAGACGGTGGAGAAGGCCAACGGGGCAAAGGAGTCCCTGGCCGAGGCCATGAACCAGATCGACAAGGCCAACGACCGCATCCAGAACATCGCGGCGGTGGCTCAGGAGCAAGCGGCGTCCAGCCGTGAGATCGCGACAGGCATCGACAACGTGACGAAGGCCAGCACGGAGATACTGGAGCACCTTGAGGGCATCAAAGCGTCGATGGACGAAACGGCAGCCGTGGCTCAGCGGGCGGCGGGTATCTCCGACGAACAGGCGCAGCTGGCCGAGGACCTGCACGACTCCCTGGCGATGTTCAAGATCGAGAACGAGAATAAAAACAAGAACAAGAACAAGCCGGAGAAGAACCGCAGGGCGCTTCCTGCAAAGGACAATGCCTAAGAAGCAGTAAGAAGCAAACTG
>JAEEYY010000119.1 GCA_016288355.1 Synergistes sp. | reverse complement strand
GCGGTGCGCTGCATCTATACGAGCGAGCATGAACAGATAATATTTGTCGACACGCCCGGCGTCCACGCACCGAAGCACGCGCTTGGCGAATTCATGATGAAAGAGGCTGAAGAGTCTCTTATGACGGTCGATGCCGTCTGCTATGTAGTGGAGGCGCAGGACAGATCTGTAAGCGAAAAAGACGCGGCAGTGCTTAAGATGCTTGAGGCTATGCCTCTTCCCGTGGTGCTGGCAGTCAATAAGACGGACAAGTCGGCGTCTCCCGACGACTATAAAAAAGCCGCGGATGTGTACCGGAAATTTATAAAGCCGGCCGCTGTCGTGCCGCTGTCGGCCAAAAACGGCTCAGGACTTGAGGAGCTTGCCTCGGCTATAAGCGCGCTGCTTCCGCAGCAGCCGGCTATATACGACGAAGACGTCCTTATGGATACGACGGAGCGTTTTCTGGCTGCGGAGATAATACGCGAAAAGATTCTGCTCCACACCCAGGAGGAGGTCCCTCACAGCGTGGCGGTGGTCATAGATGAATTCAAAAACCCTGAAGAGTATCCGGAACTTAAGATATGCACGATCCGCGCTACGATCATCGCAGACCGCCAGGGGCAGAAGGGCATAATAATAGGGAAAAGCGGCTCCATGCTCAGACGCATAGGCAGCGATGCGCGCGAAGAGCTCGAAAAGCGTATGGGGCAAAAGGTTTTCCTGCAGCTGTGGGTAAAGGTCAAACCCGACTGGCGCAAATCGCCGGAAGAGCTGCGCCGCATTGGTTACGTCAGTTGATTCCGCTGCATCTTCCTCAGGGCTATTACACAGCGACAGGGACTGTTCTTCTGCGCAGGGATTCTGCAAAAGAGGGGCAGTCCGTTTTGATATTCATGCGGGAGCTGGGCCCGCGGTGGGTAACAGCGCCGCGCGCAAACGCGAAAAACCGTTTCGGCGGAGCCACCGAGCCTCTTACATGGGCGCGCTATTCGCTCTATCAGAGTCCGTCCAGACTCTATCTGCAGGAGGCGGAGGTCAAAGAGGATTTTATACCGCTGCGCGCCGCAGGAAGCTCGCTTCTTTGCGCGGCAAGGCTGTATAAGCTGACGGCCAGGGAAGCTCCGGCCGCCTGTGAGAACGACGTGCTGCTGAGGGCGCTGTGGAATGCGATGGTACAGCTCAGGGCGGGCTGCCCGGCCTATGCGGTGGAATTCCGTTTCGTCTGGAAATTCCTGAACAGCATGGGACTTGCGCCGTCGTATGCGATATGCGCTTCCTGCGGTGCGCGCATCACAGGCAGCGCTGCGGCCGCGAAGGAAGGGATATTCTGCGCCTCCTGCGCAGGGGAAGCACTCCCTAAAATGTCGGCTAAAGAGCTTTATGAGCTCCGCGCGGCGACGGGACTGCCGCATGACAAGTTCCTGATCTGGTCAAAAGGGCTGGAAAAAAGCGATAATTTCAACAGGAATATTAAATTGCTGTCGTCATATTTCGCCAATATGAGATAGAATAAAAAAGTTATATGAAAAACAGAACCAAGCGAAGGAGGCAAAGTCGGTGAACTTTCAGGAAATAGTAATGCGTCTTGAAAAATTCTGGGCTTCCCGAGGCTGCGTTATCCAGCAGCCTTATGACATAGAGGTCGGCGCCGGTACGATGAACCCCGCCACGACCCTGCGCGTTCTCGGTCCGGAACCATGGCGCGTAGCCTATGTCGAGCCTTCAAGAAGACCGACAGACGGAAGATACGGAGAAAATCCCAACAGACTGCAGCACTACTATCAGTACCAGGTAATAATCCAGCCTGCGCCGAAAAATATCCAGGAGATGTACATAGACAGCCTTAAGGTTTTGGGTATAGACCCGTCGGAGCACGACATACGCTTTGTCGAGGACGACTGGGAAAACCCGACAACAGGCGCCTGGGGACTCGGCTGGGAGGTATGGCTCGACGGCATGGAAGTCACGCAGTTCACATACTTCCAGCAGATGGGCTCGATAGATATGGACGTCGTTCCCGCAGAACTCACATACGGAATAGAAAGAATAGCGATGTTCGTGCAGAAAGTCGACAACGTATATGACCTCGAATGGGTCGGGAACGTCAAATACGGTGATGTACACCACAAAGGCGAAGTGGAGCATTCCACCTACAACTTTGAGATAGCGGACACAGATATGCTCTTCAGCCTCTTCAACAAATACGAGGCCGAGTCAAAGCGCGTGCTGGAGGCGGGACTTGTGCTTCCGGCCTACGACTATGTACTGAAATGCTCACATTCCTTCAACCTGCTTGACGCAAGAAACGCGATCAGCGTTACCGAAAGGACCGGCTACATAGGGCGCGTCCGCGCGCTCGCGTCAGCCTGCTGCCAGGCTTATATAAAACAGCGCGAAGAGATGGGTTATCCTCTTTCAGGCAAATTTGACGAATATGAAAAGGAAGGTGAGTAACGATGAAAGACCTTCTGTTTGAGATAGGCACTGAAGAAATACCGGCGCGTTTTATGCCCCGGGCGCTCGCGGACCTGGCATCGTATGCTGCCGAAGAGCTTGACGGTGTGCATATCCCGCACGGCGAAATAAGATCTCAGAGCACGCCGCGCCGCCTTGTGCTTTACGTTAAAGATGTGGCCGAAAAGCAGGCAGACGCGGTGGAGACCTTCCGCGGCCCGGCAAAAAGCGCAGCGTTTGCGCCGGACGGCACACCGACAAAAGCTGCGGAGGGCTTTGCCCGCAGCAGAGGCGTCAGTGTCTCGGATCTGAAAGTTGAAAAAATAGGAAACGCTGAATATGTCACCGCGGAAAAACGCACGGCCGGAGAAGATGCGCTGTCGCTTCTGCCGGACGTCTTAAACAGGCTGATACGCCGCATGTCCTTCCCGAAGAGCATGTACTGGGGCGATAAGAACGTACGCTTTGCGCGTCCTGTTCGCTGGATAGTCGCGCTGTACGGCGACAGGGTCGTAGACGTTGAGTTCGGAGGCGTGAAGAGCGGCAATATCTCGCGCGGGCACAGATTTATGGGAAGCTCCTCGGTGCCGGTGAAGGACGCTGCTTCCTACGCCCAGGCCATGCGCGACAACTTCGTGATCACCGATCCCGAAGAGCGCAAGGCGATGATAATGGACGGCGTCGCCGAAATAGAAAAGGAACTCGGCGCAAGCGTTACCGTGGACCCTGAGCTGCTTGACGAGAACGTCCACCTCAACGAATATCCTATTCCTTTCTACGGCAGCTTCGACAAGGAATTCCTGGAGATACCCTCTGAAGTGCTCGTGCTTTCGATGGCAAAGAACCAGCGCTACTTCCCTGTGCATGATGCTGATGGAAAACTTATGGCTTATTTCATCGGCGTCAGCAACAACCGCGCAAAGGATATGAAGGTCGTAAGGGAAGGCAATGAAAGAGTCCTGCGCGCGCGCCTTTATGACGCGGACTTCTTCTGGAAGGAAGACCAGCAGAAATCTCTGGACGAGCGCGCCGAAGAGCTTAAGAACGTAACATACCAGGAGCAGCTGGGCTCGGTTTACGACAAAGTCCGGCGTGTCAAAAACATAGCGCTGACCCTTGCCGATAAGCTTGACTGCAAAGTTGACAAGACTCTGCTTTCGCGCGCCTGCGACCTCGCAAAGGCCGACCTCGTGACCAACATGGTATATGAGTTCTCGGATGTACAGGGCGTTATGGGACGCGAATATGCACGCAGAAGCGGCGAGCCCGAAGAAGTCGCTCTTGCCCTGTATGAGCAGTATCTGCCGAGATTTGCCGGCGACGAGCTTCCTTCGCAGCTATACGGTGCGCTTATCGGGCTTGGCGAACGTCTTGACACACTGGCTGCGATATACAAGATAGGGCTCGAACCCACATCGTCGCAGGACCCGTACGGTCTGCGCCGCGCCGCCCGCACGATCAGCGAATTGATATGGGGTCTGTCGCTCGATATCGATATGGACGAAGCGCTTAAACTGGCGGCCGATCAGCTTGAGCTGCCGCCGGAAAGACTGGAAAAACTCAGGGCCTTCATGGCGCAGCGCCAGCAGGTCCAGCTAAGAGAAAAAGGAGAGAGCCACGAGGCGGTTATGCTTGCGATGCAGGCAGCTCCGTCAAGGCCGCTTCAGATGTTCAGGCTTTCGGAAGTCCTTACGAAAGCAGGCGGCGAGGAGTGGTTTGCCGAACTTATCAATGCGGCCGTAAGGGTAAAGAATCTGCTCTCAAAGTCTGAGGAAGCTCCCGGAGCCGTCGATAACAGCAAACTTACCGCGGAAGCCGAGAAGAATCTCTATCAGGAGCTCGGCAAGCTGACCTCCGAAGCGCATAACGCGGTCTCAGCATGTGACTGGGAGAAGCTCGCAGCCACAATGGCCGAACTTGCGCCTGTGATAGCGCAGTTTTTCAAAGATGTTCTCGTAATGGACGACGACCCCCGGATACGTGCGAACCGTCTTGCCCTGCTTGGGGAGTGTCAGGACTTCTTCATGCAGATAGGTGATTTCAGCATACTGAAATAAAAACAGTACGTAAAAATAACCGCAGCGGCCCGAAAAAAGCTGGCAGCATTTGGATACCGAATAGGAGGAGATACAAATGGAGCAGAAAAAAAAGTATATCTATGACTTCTGCGAAGGAAGTGCGGACATGAGGACGCTTCTCGGCGGAAAGGGAGCAAACCTTGCCGAGATGTCGAAAATAGGACTTCCGGTGCCTCCGGGATTTATCATCACCACGGAAGCCTGCCACAGATACTGGGAGGAAGAGGACTTCATCTCCAGTATCTGGGATGATGTAAAAGAAGCGGTTGCCAGAGTCGAAAAGCTTGCAGGCAAAAAATTCGGAGCTTCCGTCAATCCGCTGCTCGTATCCGTGCGCTCGGGCGCACCGGTATCGATGCCCGGAATGATGGACACGATACTGAACCTGGGTCTGAACGACGATACCGTAAAAGCGCTTGCCGAGGCTGCCGGAGATGAAAGATTTGCCTACGACAGCTATCGCCGCTTCATTCAGATGTTCTCTGACGTGGTTTTGGGCGTAGATATAGTCAAGTTTGAGGAACGTCTTGCCAAGGCCAGAGAGAATGCCGGCGTAAAGGCGGACTATCAGATTCCGGCAGATGAGCTGAAGAAACTTGTTGCCGACTATAAAGTCATAGTAAAAGAAGCCGGCTTCGAATTCCCGGTCGACCCATGGAAGCAGCTCCGCCTTGCCATAGACGCGGTCTTCCGCAGCTGGAACACGCCGCGTGCCATCACCTACCGCAAGATAAACAAAATACCGGAAGAGTACGGCACGGCCGTAAATATAGTCACGATGGTATTCGGAAACCTCGGAGACGACTGCGGCACAGGTGTCTGCTTCACAAGAAGCCCCTCGACCGGAGAGAACAAGCTCTTCGGAGAATACCTGATCAACGCGCAGGGCGAAGATGTTGTCGCGGGTATCCGTACGCCTGTTCCCATAGCTGCTCTTGAAAAAGATATGCCCGAGGTCTACAGCGAATTCAACCGCATTGCGAAGCTGCTTGAAAGGCACTATCGCGATGCGCAGGATATAGAGTTTACCGTAGAGCGCGGCAAGCTCTACATACTTCAGACGCGCAACGGCAAACGCACTGCCGCAGCGGCGGTGCGAGCTGCAGTCGAGATGCTGCACGAAGGTCTCATCGACGAGGCTACAGCCGTGTCCCGCGTATCGCCGGATCAGGTCGAGCAGCTCCTCCATCCGCAGATCGACCCGAAAGCAAAGCGCGACGTGATCGTAAAGGGTCTTCCCGCATCACCGGGCGCAGCGGTCGGCAGAGTCGTGTTCGATGCCGATGAGGCTGCCGAGCGCGGCGGAAAGGGCGAAGCGGTCGTTCTCGTACGTCCGGAAACGACGCCTGACGATATCCACGGGCTCTTTGCGTCGCAGGGAGTCCTCACTAGTCACGGCGGAATGACGAGCCATGCGGCGGTCGTTGCCCGCGGACTCGGCAAACCCTGCGTTTCCGGCGCTGAGAGCGTGAAGATCGACCTCGCGGCCGAAACATTCACCGTAGGCGGAGTTACGGTAAAGAAAGACGACTACCTTACGCTCGACGGCAGCAGCGGAGACGTTATCCTCGGAAAGATGGAGCTTATGGAGCCCCAGTTCGACGATAACTTCCGCGAGCTTCTCGACACCGCCGATAAAGTCGCGAAGATGCAGGTCTGGGCAAACGCCGATACCCCGGAAGACGCAAGACGCGCACGTGCTTTCGGCGCAAAGGGCATCGGGCTCTGCCGCACAGAGCATATGTTCATGGCCGCCGACCGTCTGCCGGTAATGGAAGCGATGGTCGTAGCGCATACCACAGAGGATCGCATAGTCCAGCTTGACAAGCTCGAAAAAATGCAGGAGGAAGACTTCACCGGAATATTCGAGGCGATGCAGGGTCTGCCGGTCACGATACGTCTTCTTGACCCGCCGCTCCACGAATTCCTGCCCAAGATCCCCGAGCTTGTAAAAGCTCTTGAAACGCTTGATCCTGAAAGCGCCGAAGCAGAGAAGATCAAAGCGACGATAGCGCGCGCAAGAGAGCTGCATGAGCAGAACCCGATGCTCGGCTTCCGCGGCTGCCGTCTCGGCATGATCTATCCCGAGATCTATGAGATGCAGGCAAGAGCAATATTCAACGCGGCCTGCAAGCTCACGAAAAAAGGCGTAAGCGTTATCCCCGACATAATGATACCGCTCGTCGGAACGCAGTATGAAATGAAAGCGATGCGCGAGCTCGTAGACAGGATAGGCGCAGGCATTATCGAAGAGAGCGGAGTAAAGCTTGAATACATGGTCGGAACAATGATAGAGCTGCCGCGCGCGGCGCTCGTTGCGGACCAGCTTGCGGAGTACGCTCAGTTCTTCAGCTGCGGCACCAACGACCTCACGCAGACTACATTCGGCTATTCACGCGACGATGCTGAAGGCAAATTCCTCGCTCAGTACGTCCAGATGGGCGTGTTCAAGGAAAATCCGTTCGCACAGCTCGACAGAGACGGTGTAGGCGCCCTTATGCAGATCGCTGCTGAAAAGGGGCGTTCGGTGCGCCCCGGCATACAGCTCGGCATCTGCGGCGAACACGGCGGCAATCCGTCGAGCATTGCCTTCTGCAATAAGCTCGCCTTAAACTATGTCAGCTGCTCGCCATTCAGAGTGCCGGTAGCAAGACTGTCTGCAGCGCTTGCGGCGATCGGCGAGATAAAATAGCCGCCTGCAGCAAACGCAGGATCGGCCGAAGGCCGGCTTTAGTGCCGGCTGCAGCGTGATTCAAAAACAGTCATAGATACGGTACGGGGATGCCTCCGAATGGCGGCGTCCCCTTTTATAATCAGGCAATATGCGGCAGACCGGGGGCACCACTCTCTGTCGCTTAATAAAAATAATGCTATTGACAGAAAAGGAGCAAAAAATGAGAACAGCATTATCGATCGCAGGCAGTGATTCCTGCGGAGGCGCCGGCATTCAGGCAGATATCAAAACAATGACCATGAATGGTGTTTATGCGATGAGTGCCGTAACGGCACTGACCGCGCAGAACACGACCGGCGTTACCGCTATACTTGAATCAACTCCGGAGTTTTTAAGGCAGCAGCTTGACGCAGTATTCAGCGACATATATCCGGATGCGGTAAAGGTCGGGATGGTCTCCTCGGAGGCTCTTATCGAAGTTATCGCAGACAGGCTCCGGCACTACAAGGCGGCAAATGTAGTAGTGGACCCGGTGATGGTAGCAACGAGCGGTTCGGTGCTTATCAAAAGCGGCGCCGCGGCGGCGCTTGCGGAGAAGCTCATGCCTCTTTCTGTCATAGTCACTCCGAACATTCCGGAAGCTGAGATCTTATCGGGCGTCAGCATCAAAAGCAAGGAAGAGATGCTGAAGGCGGCGGAAGTCATAAGAGATAGGATAGGCTGCGCGGTCCTTGTAAAAGGCGGACACAACGTAAGCGACGCTGACGACCTTCTCTGTTCAGCCTCCGGCATGCGCTGGTTCAAGGGAAAGCGCATCGACAACCCCAATACCCACGGCACCGGATGCACGCTTTCAAGCGCGATCGCGTCCAATCTTGCCAAGGGCTTTTCTCTTGAAGAATCGGTCAGCAGAGCCAAAGAATACATTTCCGGAGCGCTTTCCGCGATGCTCGATCTCGGAAAAGGCGCGGGACCGATGAATCACGCTTTTGCCCTTGCCGGCCGTTTTGCGGAAAAAGCCTGATATCTGTCTGAAGGGAAGAACAACTCATGAATGATTACGCTACTCAGATGGACGCGGCAAGACGCGGCGTCGTTACATCGGAAATGAAAGCGGTAGCCGCAAAGGAATACCGTACTGAAGAAGAAATCAGGGCTCTTGTCTCGGAAGGCAGGGTCGTCATATGCGCCAATAAAGGGCACAAATGTTTAGACCCGAACGGAGTCGGCTCCATGCTGCGCACAAAGATAAACGTCAACCTCGGCGTATCCAGGGACTGCAAGGATTACGACATAGAGATGCAGAAAGTCATGGCCGCGGTCGAAATGGGGGCAGAAGCTATAATGGACCTTTCCTCCCACGGAGACACCAGACCGTTCAGAAGAAGACTGACCGGCGAATGTCCGGCGATGATAGGCACGGTGCCCGTTTATGACAGCGTCATCCATTACAGAAAGGACCTCGCCGAACTGACGGCAAAAGATTTTATAGACGTCATCCGCCTTCATGCGGAAGACGGGGTCGATTTTGTCACCATTCACTGCGGCATAACCAGAAAAACCATCGAGCAGATAAAAAAACACAAAAGGAAAATGAATATAGTCTCACGGGGAGGCTCCCTTGTTTTTGCATGGATGAGCATGACAGGAGAGGAAAACCCCTTCTACCAATATTTTGACGAGATACTCGACATCTGCCGTGAATACGACGTTACCATTTCGCTCGGAGACGCCTGCCGTCCCGGCTGCCTTGCCGACGCAAGCGACGTCTGCCAGATCGAGGAACTCGTCCGCCTCGGAGAGCTTACCAAGCGCGCGTGGGCAAAAGACGTACAGGTCATGGTGGAAGGTCCGGGGCATATGCCGATAGACCAGATAGAGGCTAATATGAAGCTCCAGCAGAGCATATGCATGGGCGCTCCTTTTTATGTGCTTGGCCCCATTGTCACGGATATAGCACCCGGATACGACCACATCACCTCCGCTATAGGCGGAGCGATCGCCGCTTCGTCAGGAGCTGCCTTTTTATGCTATGTGACCCCTGCGGAACACCTTGCGCTGCCTGGGGTCGAAGATGTGAAACAGGGAATAATAGCCTCAAAAATAGCGGCGCATGCGGCGGATATAGCAAAGAAGATCCCGCATGCCAGGGATATAGATGACGCTATGGCGGATGCAAGACGTGCTTTTGACTGGGAAAAACAGTGGGAGTGCTCGCTGGACCCGGGGACAGCGAAACAAATCCGCGAAAGCAGAGCGCCGGAACATGAAGACAGCTGTTCAATGTGCGGAAAATTCTGCGCAGTCAGGAGCATGAATAAGGCGCTGAACGGGGAATACATAGATATCCTGTAACTTAAACCGATACGCCGGACTGCCGGAAAAGCATATAAGTGGACGCCGTCAGGCGTCCACTGTAATTAACTTATTTTTTGCCGGTAAGCAGCCTTGAATCCGCAAGAAAGAGCATCTTTGCTTCTGTGCTGCCGATAAACAGCCCGTCCGCCGTATTGATAAGTTCCGCCTTTTCATAGCCCATCTCACGCAGCTTGCTGATAAAACCCTGCATGTTTCCGTAACGGCTTTTGCTCATCAGATCGTGTATGGCAAAACAGCTGCCTTTTTTCAGCACTCTGAGCGTTTCAAGAAGCATCTTCTGCCTGTTGCCTGCGATATTGTGGTAGACATAATTGCTTGTCACCGCATCGAAGCTCTCGTCGTCAAAGGGGAGATCGAGCGCGTTTGCGCAGGAAAAACTGACGTTGCCTACGCCTTCGGCAGCGGCGTTTCGCTCGCAGAGAGACTTCGAGAAAGAATCTTTATACACGCCTCCCCAGATATCGACTCCGACCATATGTCCCTGCGGGTTCCGTTTGGCGGCAGCAATCGTTAGGGCCCCGCTTCCGCAGCCTACATCAAGCCCTCTTCCTCCAGGCTGGAGAGTAATAAACTTCGCTGTTCTCTCAACAATTGTTTTTGATAGTTTACGGCTCCCTTCGTATGAAAACTGCCTGCGAAGATAAGCGAGCCACACTGTAAACGCAGCGGAAATAAGCGACAGCGCCGCGAAAAAAGCGCACAGCGCCGCGCCGGTACTGCCGCTTGCCGAATAACCTGCAAAAGCAGCTGCAGCTGCGAAAATGACTACGGCTGCCCCGCATGCGGCCAACAGCTTCTTTGGCACCCAGTTTTTATAATCAGCTTTCACTGTATATTTCCTCCTTGTGTGGTTAGCAATGGCTAATATGTGGTCAAAGTATACTAAAACATTTTTCTGTCCGCGTCAACAGACAGTG
>JAEEYY010000011.1 GCA_016288355.1 Synergistes sp. | reverse complement strand
GCGAAGGCCACGTATTACCCTGAAGACACGGAAGAGCGGCAGCGTTTCCTGGACGCTTTTGCGTCGCTGGCCCTGACCGGCGAGGCCCTTCCCCGGATCAGAGAACTGCTCAGTGCAGGCAGCTCCGCAACGGAAAACTTCGAAGACTGCGCCGTCCAGATTTCCTTCTCAAAAGGCGGAAAAAACATCAAATCCTCTGCGTCTCTGAGTATCTCGTATCAGCTGCTTCCGGAACAGGAATCCGCCGGCTTCTTCTCCGCCGAACGGGAAACCGTTCTGCGGGAAAACTATCCCTCCGTCCTTCCTGCCCTTATGCAGTGTCAGATCGGAGAAACGGTTCTGATCGAAACGAGCGAGGTCTCCGTCAGGGCCGAAAAAGTGATTCTCGGCCATCAGGGAACCATGTCCTCCGTCACCCCGGCCCTGGGGATCCGCTACAGTATCCGCAAGCCGGCCGGACGCAGCATGGCACTCGGCGTCTATCATATCAACGGCTTCCCGACATCCGCCTCATCCTCCCTGTATTCCGATAAATTTCTGGCAGAATTAAGCGAATACGACGGGATCATCTGGTACTGGAGCCTGGCGGATATCTTTCAGGAAGGAACCCCCGACTATCTGGCCGATGCCGAGGTCCGGATCATTCTGGCCCAGGAGAACGGATACCGCAAAGAAATCGGTTCCGGACTGCTGACCACCGGAACGCCCCGGAAGCCGGTCACATACAGCCAGCTTCTGGCTCAGGAGCAGGGCGTGCTGATCGCGCTGACCGAAGGCGGAGAGACCTCAGCGTTTACTTATCAGGGGAAAGACAATATCCTGTATACCTACAATGCTTATTTCGAATATAACGGGGATCCGGATACGTTTGTTTCCGTTACGGGCGCTTCCATTACCGCAGACGGAAAGACGATCTACTGTTCCATAACCGGTCTCAATAGCTTTACGGGCAATTCCCGCGACTTTGCCGGTCTGACGCTTCTCCAGTCATCCCTTTCGGAAGCCGGTTTCGGTTCCCCGGAAGAGCTGAAAAATGCACAGATCTCATTCACTTTTATCATAAAGAGTGACAAAAACAAGACTGTCACTTCCGCGCCGATGCCGGTCACGTTCGAACCGCTCGCGCCGTAGCTCCCGTCTTCATGATTCCCATCAAAAAACGGACTGATTATTCAGCCCGTTTTTTCAATGCCCGCTTCTCCGCTTTTTTTCAGTCGGTCCGAAGCCAGGATACTGACCACACAGATGACCGTGAACGTGATGCCCAGCAGAAAGACCGGAACATAGGAATCCCAGATCTCATACAGCAGACTGAGGACCGTGATACCGGCCGAGGAAGCCAGGGTCGTCAGCATCGTGACCTTCGGGAAGAACTTCCGGTAGCGTGCCGGCGGGTACAGATGCTTGGCCAGCATGGGGATGCAGAGCGAGCAGAGCGGCATGCAGACGCCGGAAAGCACGGCAGCCGGATACAGGAGGAAGGTCCCTGCAAACAGGATCATCCCGGAAAAGCCCAGAATGACAGCCAGTGCGCCGATCAGAAGGGCTTTTTTCGCACCTATTTTATCGTTCAGCGCCCCGATGCCGAACTTGCTCCCGATATTGCCGGCCATGGAGCAGGAAACGAGCAGGGCTCCGACTGCCGGTGCCAGGCCTATCGATGACGCATATTTCGCGATATGCTGGCAGTATGCGTTGACGACAGAGGAGAACAGGGTAAAGATCAGGACCCAGACCAGGATCCGCTTCTCCAGCACCGTTGCCGGTGCGGCCGTGACGGCAGCCTCCTCTGCCGCCCGCCCGGCTTCTTTCTCCGGATCCCGCGTTTCCGCGCCCTGCTCGCCGAGCCGCATCAGACCGGCTTCCTCCGGCTGCCGGCTCCGGATCAGCAGCGCCGCCGGGAGAGCCAGCGCAAAAGCCAGCAGTCCCTGAACGCGGTAGCCCGTCCGCCAGCCCGCAGACTCGATCACGGCGGAAAGGAGCGGGTTGACCACAACGCCGGCCAGGCCCGAAAACGCGGCATAAAGGCCCATCGCGAAGCCGTAATGCGCTTTGAACCAGTTGTTGATTAAAATAGGGCAGACAAAGAAGACCAGAAGAGAGCCGCCGACCCCCTGCAGAAAGCCCAGGGTATAGAACGCGGGCAGGGTGGAAAAAGAACCCATAAGTGCTGTCGTACCGCAGAAAACAGCCGCAGCAAGCGACAGGGCGATCCGGGGATGCACCCGGTTATAGAAGCGGGCCGTAAGCGGCAGACAGAGAAAGCTGCCGATCCCGTGAAACAGCGAATAGAGCGTGAAAGCCGAGGTTTCGATCCCCAGTTCCGTACAGACCGGGACATAAAAGATGCCCCGCCCGTTCTGCACGACGCCTGTGATCGCACTCTGCATCAGGCAGCAGGCTGCGAGGATAATCCACGCATAGTGAAAGCGCGGCGAAGCCGCCGGGCCCGGATTTTGCTGTTTCTTATCTTTCATTCTGTTCACCGCTTTCCTCCGCTTCGCGTTCTTCCACTTCCCGGCGGATTCGGCAGGAAAGGCGGATCACGCACTGGAAAACCACAGCCACCATGGCCAGGACACCGGTCATGATCAGAATAATCCCCTTATAGGAGCCGCTCCGGTCGTAGCATAAATTGGCAAGCGGCGCTCCGACCGCATAGCCGAACGTATTGACGGAAACAAAAATACCCAGCATCTTGGCATAGGCCTTCCGGCCGAACAGATCCCCGGCAATGAGGGGCAGCATAATCGTCTCCAGGGGCAGCGCGATCGGAGACAGCAGGCCGAAACCGAGCGCCATCGCCTTGCCCGAGGGGCCGGTATGGGCAAAAGCCAGCAGCAGTCCCATTGCCAGTGCGGCCGCATTGCAGATAAGCATCGTTTTCGAGAGGCCGAACCGGTCATAGCTGATGCCGGTCAGGAACTTAAAAGCCGCCAGTGCAATGGAATGGATGCTGACGACCGTAGCGATGAAGGCGGCGTCAAACCCGACATCCCTGAAATGAGCGGCGGAAATCCCGTTGATGCTCTGCAGGGCCATTCCCGTCAGAAACACGCACAGAGCTGCCATGTAGAAATAGGGCCTGCGCACCGCTTCTTCAAACGACAGCCCGCCCCAGCTCTCCCCGCGGACTTTCTTTTCGTTTTTGACCGGCGGCAGACTTCCGCCCGGTTTGTCCCGGTAGACAAGAAAAACGAACAGCCCGACTGTCAGCAGGATGATCGCAGTCAGGCGGTAGGCATTCCGGTAGCCGAAACCGTCCTCGCTGCCGTAGATAATCCCGGAGAGGATCTGTGCGGCCAGGGCGCCGCCCAGTCCGTTGGCCGCCAGTACGGCGCCCATGATGGTCCCCTTGTGCTCCGAGCACCAGGCATTGACCATATACGCCACCATCGTGGTGGTCGTCCAGGCAAGGCCCATGCCCAGCAGGGCCCCGCCGATATAGAACACGTAAATGCTTTCCGCGACGGAATAGACCAGCACGGAAGCGATGAGGGAGGCAAAGCCCGCTGCCGCCAGTTTCCGCGGACCGAAGCGGGCCACCAGCGCCCCGAAGAACAGGTTCAGGGCGGCCGTCGTCAGATACCGGATGCTGTCATTCAGCGAAAACAGCCCCCGTTCCAGATGCAGGGCCTCCGTGATGGCCGCCAGATACAGCCCTTTCGTGGTGCTGCAGAAGCCCAGGCAGGTAAAAACCATGATAAAGCTGGCGGCTACGATCCACCACCTGTAGCTGTCGTTCTGTTTGGTTTTCGGAGTGCGGTCCATGGCAGCCTCCTAATTTCAGTCAGATTTTTGTCACATCCATCTCTACGGCGATCAGCATCTCGTTCTCGATCGGATCGTTATGGACGGCGCCGATATAGTCTTTTCCGAGCATATCGTAGAAACTGCCGCTGATGCTCAGCTCGGGCAGACGGCCCTTCAGTTCCCCGTCTTCCAGCAGATAGGCCATCTGTACCGGTGTCGCAAAGTGTCCGTCGGGTGTAGTATCGCCGCCGGATGCCACAACCACGAGCACGGCTTTGCCGGGGACCAGGTCCTTCAGGGACTTCGCCGTCGCTTCCGGATAAAGGCGGCTGAACCCGATATCCGGGACCCCGTCGTACGGCGCACTGGCGTTTCCGAGATTCGGAAGACCGTACTGCTCCGCCGTTTTTTTCGTAGTCAGCAGGCCGGTCAGCACGCCCTTTTCGATCAGCGTCGGCCTGAAGTCTTTTGCGATGCATCCTTCGGCATCGAAAAAGCAGGTCCCGGGCGAGGTCGCCGCGTTTCTGTCGTCACACATCGTCAGCTTTTCGGAAAACACTTTCTCTCCCAGCTTTCCGCTGACCAGAGAAGCCCCCGCGACATACAGGTCGCCGATGAAGTGCTGCAGGAACGATCCGCACAGGTTTTCCGCCTGCGCCACAACGGGATAGCGTCCGGGTTCCAGCTCCGCGGGCGTATAGAACGCATCGTACTGCTTCTTGAAATAGGCTAGAAGCTCATCCGCGTCGAAATGATCCCCGCCCCAGACAAAAAATGTATCGAACAGATTGCCGGACCCGCGGTTCTGCGCGAGCAGTTCCACCGTAATCGCATGGCCGGTAAAGAGCAGCTTCCGTCCCGCGGAATTGCGGTATTCCGACCGTTCGTCCACCAGCCGGATCTTGTTGGAAAACGCGAACTTCGGGCAGAGCTCCGAGAGCCGGTCCAGAAAATCCTGCATCGTGGGGATGAAGGCCGGGATCGGGAGGATCTCCCCGCCCTGATGCTCTTCCCGCTCCAGGGAGCCTTCGAGACGGCAGGGATAGGGGATCCCGAAACCGAGGGCTTCCTTCGCCTGTTCGGTGAGCTTCTCCTCGTCCGGTTCTCCCAGACAGCCGGCGACTCCGATCAGGCCGTTTTCATAGACCCGGACCGTTCCGGTCGTTTTTTCGATCTCGCGGAAGCTGTCGATTTTGCCCGCGGTAACGTTCAGCGTGACGCTGTGCTGCGTTTCTTTCAAAAATTCTTTTTCCATTGCTTCCACCTCACTGTACGTTCATGGACGAGACCCGGACGAAAGGACCGCCAAAGCCGACGGGCAGGCCCATCTGCTCCATCTTGCCGCAGCCGCCGCTCACGAAGGACAGCATCTCCACATCTTTCGTAAGCCCGTCGATCAGGCCGAGCGTCTCGAACACGGAGCCCGTGAGAACACTGATCTGGACCGGACGGCCGAGCCTGCCGTTCTCGATCTCGTAAGCCAACGACGGCGCGATCGTGAACGTGCTCATACCGCTGCCGTGGCGGATCGTTTTGATGAAATAGCCCTTTTCGATCGGCGCGATGAGCTCATCGAAATCGAGGTCGCCGCCTTCGATATAGGTCGTGGTCATACGGACGATGGGTTCGAAGCTGCAGTCGATCGCGCGGGCGTTGCCGGTCAATTCTTCATTAAGGGCGGCAGCGGTCGCCGCGCTGTGCAGGCGCCCCGCCAGGACGCCGTTTTTGATCAGATAATTCTTGTGCGCCGCGGTGCCTTCGTCGTCATACGGGACATAGCCGCTGCCGGGGATACCGCCGTATTCCGCAATCGACAGGATCGGCGAGCCGACCGTTTTCCCGAGCTGCCACTCATCTTTCATGGATTCGTCGGAGAGCATGAAATCCGATTCCGACTTATGGCCGAAGGATTCATGCGCAAACACGCCGGCCGCTTCAGGGGACAGAACGACCGGATATTTCCCGGGCTCTACCGGAACAGAATTCCGCAGGAAATAAGCCTGTTCTCTGACCGCAGCGCGTATCGTTTCTTCCAGGCCCTGCAGTTCCTCAAAACGGGTCCCGCCTTTCTGCCAGTGGCCGGAGAATTTTTTCTCTCCCTCTGCCATACTGAATGAGAAGGTCAGGCCGCAGGTCTGATAATCGTAGCTGATTTCCGCGCCGAGGCTGGACAGAAAACAGAACTGACTGTTTCGGTCCAGATAGCTGCCTTCCGGCAGGGTGATGCAGGAATCCTCCTTAAGCAGGGGCAGATAGGACAGCAGAAGCGCCTGCTTATCCTTCAGCGGAACATCCCGGACCGAGCAGTCCGCAAAATTCGAGAGGCTGGCGCGGTTCTTCTCAAAGCGCCGTACGACCGGATCTTCAAGAATATGCGGGTTCTCCGTTGCTGCCGCGTAGAGGCCGTCCAGTGTTTTCTGCAGATGGTCCACGTCCGTTACGGACGCGTAGTACCAGAGTTTTCCGTCGTAAACGCGAAGAAACGCCTGTTTTTCTCTGCGGTTCCGCATCTCATCGAGCGTTCCCGCTTTGTAGGAAATGACGGTGCGGCTCCGGTCTTCGATCCGGATGTCGGCATAGAAACCGTCTCGAAACTGTATCATATGTTATCTCCCTTCTGTATCGGCGGCTTCCGGAATCGGATGAGCCCGGAAGCATCGGTTCCCGCCGTCAGTTTATATTCAGCCTGATTATAGCGCAAAGAAGCGGAGAACGGAAGACACCGTTCACAAAACCATATAAATAGGCAGTGCCCCGCGCAGGACACTGCCTATCTGCTTCTCTGCTCTGTCTTGTTTCCACCGCCCACCTGAGCAGCAACATCATTAATCAACACGGAACTGCCGGGTGAGCGTGAATGAGTGTTCAAATTTTACATCGTTGCCGATTGTTACCAGCACGCGGTACTTCCCCGGCGCGGAAAGATCATAGACAAATCCAAAATCCGGGAAAACCGCTCGTGTCATCCCGGGATGGTTAAAGTACCAGAGATACAGACCCGATCTGACGTTTTCCCCTTCGGGGGTAAAGGCACAGGCTTTCCATTCGCCGTTTTCCAGCTTTTCGAATTTATAAAAGTTCGAATCCAGGGGATCACCCGCGTGGAACTCGCGGAACGAAAGACCCGTTATAACCAGATTCCATTTGATATTTCCCTTCTCATCCCTTTCTTTGACCACCCGGACGAGAGGTCTTGCAAACAAAAGGAAAAGAGTCGCGGCAATCAAAACGACTGACAGAACCAGCAGGATCTTAACGGATTTTTTCATGAAAGGACCTCCTTTGGTTTTGTTTATCTTATCTTACCACATATGTCCAAAAAAAGAGCCCGTGAAAGAATGAGCGAATCATTCTTTCACAGGCTGCATTGTTTTACGGGCAATCCCTTCGGGCCGGTACATCCGGGCCCGCGTTTTGAAAAACGCTTAGAACAGGGTATGAATATCCGTGTATTCGTAGCAGTCGAAGCTGTCCGCGACGTTCTTGCAGGTCAGCTTGCCGTCATAGGTGTTGATAGCCGAGTAAATGGCCGGATGTGTCTGGCAGGCCTTCTCCAGCCCCTTGTTCGCGATCTCCAGGCCGTAGCGCAGCGTAGCGTTTGTCAGAGCGATCGTCGAAGTCCGCGGCACCGCACCGGGCATGTTGCCGACGCAGTAGTGTACCACGCCGTCCAGAATGAAGATCGGATCGTCGTGCGTCGTCGCATGGGTGGTTTCACCGCAACCGCCCTGGTCTACGGCCACGTCCACGAATACGGCACCGTTCTTCATCTCTTTCAGATATTTCGCCTTGAAGAGCTTCGGAGCGGATTTGCCGGGGATCAGGACGGAACCGATAACCAGATCCGCATCTTTGACGGCCTTTTCGATATTGGCATCCGTGGAAGCCAGAGTCTGGATGCGGGAGCCGAACAGATCATCCAGCTGCTCCAGACGCTTCAGGTTGATGTCGATCAGGGTGACATCCGCGCCCATGCCGACCGCGATCTTGCAGGCATTGGCACCGACGGTGCCTGCGCCGAGGATCACGACCTTGGCCTTCGGGGTGCCGGGCACGCCCGCCAGGAGCACGCCTTCACCGCCGAAGCGCTTCTCCAGATACTTCGCGCCTTCCTGAATACTCAGGCGGCCGGCGATCTGGCTCATCGGGACCAGCAGCGGGATCGATCCGTCTTTTTCGATCAGGGTCTCATACGCTACGCCCTTTACGCCTTTTTCCAGCAGAGCATCCGTCTGAGGCTTATCCGCAGCCAGATGCAGATAAGTGAACAGGATCTGATCCTTCTGCATCAGATCGTATTCTGCTTCCAGCGGCTCCTTGACCTTGACGATCATGGCAGCTTCTTTCCAGACTTCCGCTGCCGTTTCACGCATTTCGGCACCGGCTGCCCGGTATTCATCATCCGTAAAACCGGAGCCCACTCCGGCGCCCTGTTCCATCAGAACCGTATGCCCTGCCTGTACATAGGCTTTTACATTGTCCGGCGTCAGTCCTACACGGAATTCATTGTTCTTGATCTCTTTTACGCATCCGACAATCATCGTACCATTCCTCCATATTTAATTGGTTGCAGTTACGCACTTTTTTACCTGTTCTATAAACAAAAAGTAGCACAGGAACCGTTGGCCGGCAATGGATTTTTCATCGGCTTCATGTAATTTTAATAAAATTTCTATGCCGGATCCGATCCGCCTACAGCCGGTCAATCAGATCCCGGTCTGCCTGCCGCAGGATCTCCGCCGCCAGCCGGGCCGCGTTCTCCACATCCGCCAGCTTTGCGATCCCGTAATGCGTATGGATATACCGGACCGGGATGCCGATCACGATAACCGGAACCCCCTCCGCCGACAGATGAATCGGCGCGCCGTCCGTGGCGCCGCCGGTCCGCACGCCCGCCTGCACCGGAATCCCTTTTTCTTCGGCCAGATCCAGGGCAAAGCGCTGGAAGCGCGGATGCGTGATCATTTTCGCGTCCAGATACCGCAGATACGGACCTTTCCCGATCTTCGTCTGCATCAGCCAGCTCTCGCCGAAGGTGTCGTCGGCAGGGCAGCCTTCGAACACGATGGCCAGGTCCGGCGCCACCTTGCGGGCTGTCACGGTCGCGCCGCGCGTTCCCATTTCCTCCTGGACCGCAAAGGCCCCCGTCACATTCACCGCAAGCTCATCCTGCCTTATAAGATCCAGGGTCTCCACCAGCGCCGCGCAGCCGAGCCGGCAGTCAAAGGCCTTGCCGATCAGAGTATCCGTCTCCGGGTCGTAATCGGTCACTACATCCGGCACGGCCGGCTCGCCGATCCGGATGTGATAGCGTTCTGCGGCCTCTTGTGCCGAGGAGGCCCCGATGTCGATCGCCATTTCGGCTACGGCCGGCACCCGCTTCTTCTCTTCTTCCGTCATAAAATGCGGCGGCTTGCTCGTAATGATCCCGGGCAGCCATTTGCCGTCCGCATTCCGGACGCGTACCGCATGTGCCGGCAGGTTGTAGCTGACCCATCCGCCGAGGGTGGTGAATTTCAGGGTCCCGTTCGGATGAATGGCCCGGATCATGAACGAAACTTCGTCTGTGTGCGCGTCCAGCATCACGGTCGGAAGGGAAGGTTCGCCTCCCGGTCGGCGCACATAGAAATTCCGCATTTTGTCTTCGGCCGCCTCGCCGAGACCGGCTGTCCGGTGCCGGAGCACTTCCACGACCGCGTCTTCAAAGCCGGACGCCCCGTTGGCATCGGACAGTTCCTTTGCCAGCTGTACCAAATCTGCTTGATTCATTTTCTGCCTCCGTTTTCGTACAGACGCGTCCGACCGTCTTACGGACGGACCGCCTTGCCGCTTTTCGTTCAGGCTCGCCCGGCCTTTTTACGGACGGACTGCTTTGCTGTTTGCTGCTCAGGTACACGCGACTGCTTACGAGCGGACTGCTTTGACCGTATAATCCTGGGCTTCCACTGCATTCTTTAATACTTCGTCCGGAACATCCTTCGCCAGGTCCACGACAGCCGTGCCGGTCTCATGGCTGACCTGGGCTGCCGCCACGCCGTCTACAGCCTCCAGGGCCTTCTTCACGCGGGCTTCGCAGTGCATGCACATCATGCCTTCCACATCAAGAGTCTTTTTCATTTTGGGTTCCTCCTTATGAATTAATAAATTGTTATCCGAGGCCTGGCCCCCCTTCTCCAGGGGGGCTGTCAGCGCAGCTGACTGGGGGGTTTTGTACAGCTTCACCCGATTCAGCCGCAGCGCGTTCATGCATACCGTGAAGCTGGACAGGCTCATCGCGGCCGCCCCGTACATCGGCTTTAATTCCAGCCCGAACAGGCCGATCGCCAGCGGAATGCAGACCGCATTGTAGATGAACGCCCAGAACAGGTTCTCGTGGATGGTCCGGATCGTCGCGCGGCCCAGCCGCACCGCCGCCGCCACATCCAGCAGACTGCTCTTCATGAGTACGACATCCGCCGCGTCCAGCGCGACATCCGTGCCGGCCCCGATCGCGATACCGGTATCCGCCCGAACGAGCGCCGGCGCATCGTTGATGCCGTCGCCGACCATTGCGACCTTGCCTTCTTCCGTCAGCTTCCGGACTTCCTCTTCCTTGCCCTGCGGCAGCACGCCGGCCACCACCGAAGTCAGTCCCGCCTGGCCGGCGATCGCCCGGGCAGTCCTCTCATTGTCACCGGTCAGCATGACCGTTTTGAGTCCGAGCTCGCCCATTTCCGCCACAGCCTGTGCCGAATCGTCTTTCAGCGCATCCGCCACGGCAATGATGCCGAGAAAACGGCCGTCTTCTGCGAACAGCAGGGGCGTCTGTCCGGCTGCTGCCAGAGTCTCCGCTTCTTCTGCGGCAGTCTCTTCCAGCACGGTCCGCTCCCGGATCATTTTCAGGCTGCCGCCGATCAGGATCTTTCCGTCCCGTTCAGCCGTCAGGCCGTTGCCGGGCAGAGCCTGAAAGGCTTTGACCTCACGGGCCGAAATACCCTCCGTTTCCGCCTGCCGGCACACGGCCAGGGCCAGCGGATGCTCGCTTTTTACCTCCAGTGAGACCGCCGCTTCCAGCAGCTCACGTTCCGAAACTCCGGCCGCCGGCCTGAGAGCCGTGACTTCCGGTTCTCCTTTCGTCAGCGTCCCGGTCTTGTCCATGACCACGATCTGCGTGCGGCCGATGCTCTCCAAAGCCGCCGCCGTTTTGAACAGGATCCCGTTCTTCGCACCGACGCCGCTGCCGGCCATGATCGCGACCGGCGTTGCGAGTCCCAACGCGCAGGGGCAGCTGATGACCAGCACCGAGATAGCCCGCGCCACCGCGAAGCCGATCTCCTTCCCGGCAATCAGCCATCCGATAAAGGTCACCAAAGCGATGCCCAGCACCGACGGGACAAAAATCCCCGCCACCTTATCGGCAATGCGTCCGAGCGGCGCCTTCGTGGCCGCCGCATCGGAGACCATCTGAATGATCTGAGAGAGCGTCGTATCCTGCCCGACCCGGGTCGCACGGCAGCGGATAAAGCCGTGACCGTTGACCGTCGCGGCCGAGACCGCATCGCCTTCTCCCTTATCAACCGGGATGCTCTCGCCGGTCAGGGCCGCCTCGTTCACGGCGGTCTGTCCCTCTTCAATCACGCCATCCACCGGGATGCTCTCGCCGGGCCGCACTACAAACAGGTCGCCCTGCCTCACTTCTTCGATATCCACGGTCACCTCGGCGCCGTCCCGCAGGACCACCGCGGTCTGCGGCGACAGCTCCATCAGGCTGCGCAGCGCGTCGGTCGTTTTGCCCTTGGAGCGGGCTTCCAGCAGCTTTCCGACCGTGATCAGGGTCGGGATCATCGCCGCCGTTTCAAAGTACAGGCCGTGTCCCAGCTCGTGCAGCTGAGAAGCGTCCTGTGTAAGCATCATCCGAAACAGGACTGCCAGCGAGTAGGCAAAGGCCGCACCGGAGCCCATGGCCACGAGCGTGTCCATATTCGGGCCGCCGTGCAGCAGGGCCCCGAAGCCGTTTGTGAAAAACTTGTGGTTGATGATCATGACGGCCGCCGCCAGGCACATTTCGAACAGCCCCAGAAAGCGCATATCATGAAAAGCAGCCGGAGCCGGGAAGCCGGCCATCGTCATGCCCATGGAAAAATACATCAGAACCAGCAGCACGATGACCGATGCGATCAGGCGTTTTTTCAGGCGCGGCGTTTCTTTGTCTTCCAGCGCCTCCCTGTTTTTGCGCAGGCGCTCCTGATACCCGCTTCCGCCCTCTTTTTTCTCCTGCTGCGGTTCCGCCCCGTAGCCGGCCTCTTCCACCGCACGGATCACGGCCTCCTGCGGAGCCGTTCCCTCCACGGCCATGGAATTCGTCAGCAGGCTGACCGTGCAGCTGTTCACCCCTTCCACGCCGCTTACCGCCTTTTCCACCCGGGCGCTGCAGGCGGCGCAGCTCATGCCCGTGACCGTATATTTTTCCGTCATTTCATCACCTTCCGCAGCGTCTCCACGAGCTCGTCGATGCTTTCGTCCTTCCCGGCACGGATATCCTCCGCCACACAGCCCCTGATATGCTCAGCCAGCAGGACCTTGTTGAAGCCGTTCAGGGCTTCGCGCACCGCAGCGACCTGGACCAGCAGATCCGGGCAGTACACGTCCTGCTCCAGCATGCTTTCCAGCCCGCGCACCTGGCCCTCGATCCGTTTCAGGCGGTTCATCAGGTCTTTCTTCTCCTGTTCTCCGCGTACTTTTTTTCTCATATCACAGCAGTTTGCCATGTAAATACCCCCCAGCGGTATATTGGATCAAACCCACTATATACCCCCTCGGGGTATCTGTCAAGCGTTTTTCTCCCTCTTGCCATTTTTCTTTCCGAAAGGTATACTGTCGGCAGAAAAAACATCGGAGGAAGGCTTCCGCCATGCTGAAGGAACGGATTCGACAATTCAAACCGCCGGTCATGCTCTGCCTGGCCTTCCTTCTCGCTGCGCTTTTTCTGCTGATCGGGAGCAAAAGCTCTCCGCTCTATCCGATGAACGACTGGGTAGATGTCAACGTCTTTATGACACTCGGCCGCGGGATCCTGCACGGCAAAGTCCCCTACCGGGATCTGTTTGAGCAGAAAGGCCCGTTCCTCTTCTTCTGGCACGCCCTGTCGGCGCTCTTTATCCGCCGCGGATACGGAGGCGTCTGGCTCTCCGAAATCCTGACGGTCGGACTGTTTCTGTATTACTGCGCCCGAATCACCGGACTGTATGTAAAAAACCGGCTGGCCCCGATACTGATCATGATGATACTGGGCGTCGGCGTTACCGTGTCGCCGGCCTTTTCGATGGGCGGCGGCCTCGAAGAGCTGTTTCTTTTCGCCTTTCCGCTCAGCCTGTTTTATCTGCTGCGGGGCATGCGGGAAAAGCGGCCGCTCTCCTTCCGCGAATCCTTTGTCATCGGTCTGATGGCCGGTATCGGCTTCTGGACCAAATATACCTTCTGCGGCTTTTTTGCCGCGCTCGCTTTGGCCGTCGTGATCTGGTACGCGAGCAGCCGTCTGATCGGCTCTCTGTATAAAACCGCCGGGCAGATGATCCTCGGACTGCTCGCCGTCACGCTTCCGATCCTATTGTATTTTGCCTTAAACGGTGCGCTGGACGACCTGTTCCATGTCTATTTCTGGCAGAATATCCATGATTACGCGCGAACCGAAAAGAGCGCGCTGGAATATATCAAAAGCGGCCTGCAGCTGACCTATAAGCGGAATCTGTGGAACTACAACTGGCTTCTGTGGCCCGGCGCGGCTTTCCTGCTGTTCGGCCTCTACCGGCACTGGCGCGAGACGCTGGCCGTGCTGCTGAGCTTTGCCGGGCTGGCCGTCACCACCTACATGAGCAGTCCGGGCTACATTTATTACGGACTTTCCTTCGCCCCGTACGCCCTCTGCGGGCTGGTCGGCATCGCCTGGCTCGCCGAAAAGATCCTGACGGCGCGCCTCTCGCGGGGGACCTCCGCGCCGCCCGTCCGCATCCCGAAATCCGCCCGCATTCTGCTCGGCTTCGGGCTGCCGATCCTGGCCGGCGTCGGCATGGCTGTGATCGGGGTATTCTCTTCCAACACCTATCTGATGAAGTTCAAGAAAGAAGACATGCCGCAGTACCAGTTTGCCGAGATCATTCAGGAGAAGGAAGATGCCACACTGCTCAATTACTGGTTCCTGGACGGCGGTTTTTACTATGCGTCCGGGGTCGAGCCGGTCAATAAATATTTCTGCTATTTCAATCTGAATCCGCCGGAACTGAAAACGGATCAGGAGGACCTGATCCGTTCGGGCGGGGTGGATTTTGTGGTCACGCGGCGCAATCCGCTGCCGAACCGTCTGCTGAACGACAGTTCTTACGAGCTCGTTGCGCAGAGCAACTTCTTCTTTTCTACGCGTTATTACGATTATTATCTGTACCGGCTGAAGGAGTCACCGTAAACGTCGTCCATAGCGCTTCGCCTTGGGTGAACCGTCCCTCACAGCCCCTCACTGATGATCTGTGCCACGCGTCTGTCCAGTTTCTCCGGACACCAGCAGGACGGGGCCGGCGCGTCCTGTCCAAAAAGCGTCCGGAAAAATAGCCGCGCTGCGAGATACGTTCCCGCCGGATTCGGATGGTAGCAGTCCGGCAGATACGGCGTGATATACGGATATTTTTCCTGCAGTGTCACAAACGCTTCGCCCACGCGCACGCCTGAGGCGCCGTACCGTGCCATTTCCGTCTCATAGGCTGCCGTCAGCTTTTCGAACATCTCCCGATATTCCATGCCGCTGGATTCGAGCTTCACGCTCCCCTGCCGGTACGGCCAGGTCATATAGAAGAGAGGCTTTGCACCGGCTGCCTCAATATACGGCATCAGCTTCGCCACGCCTTCAGAAAAGATCTCCGGCGCAACGGCCGGCGCCTTGCTCTGCTCCTGCAGCACTACGACATCCCAGGGTTCTTTTAACGCCTCCAGCGCTTCTCCGTAATGCTTGTCCTCCGGATCCGTATGCTGCCGCAGGAAATACCCGCCGAAGGCCACCATGCGCGTCTGCGCGTCGAGGCCGACCGCATCGGCCATGGCCTGCACCATCGCGGGCAGATCGTTGAAATACGTAAAACTGTTGCCGATAAACAAAACTTTCATATTATTCTCTCCGCAGGAACCTCTTCTGACCGCCCCTTACATCGGCAGCTCAAATTCTCTTGCCATGGCGAAGTCCGCTTCGCTCTTCCCGCTCACGCGTGCCCAGACCGCAGCCACGTCCTTCAGCAGAGCTGCCTTTTCCTCTTCATCCGTCAGCTTTTCCAGCAGTTCGTCCACCGGCCAAATCTCCATGCGGTGACCTTCGCGCTCCCACATCTTGAAGAGACTGAAGGCAGTCTTCATGATCTTCCCGCCGTCCACATACAGATGTGCAGCGATGCCGTACTCCGGCAGGGACTCGTCCACGGTATAAACCGTATGCGTCATGGACACGTTGCCCAGCGAATAGAACACCGGCTTGCCGTCGATGATCTTTGCAATCTGTGTCGTGTGGGAATGGGCCTCCAGGATCGCGTCGAAGCCCATCTTCACCGCTTCCGCCGCAATATATTTGGAGAAGCTGCCGGGCTTGACATTGAACTGACCGCCGACATGCGGGTAGAACAGCACGATATCCGCGTTCTTCCGGGCCTCCTCATAATCTTTCTGCAGTTTTTCCATGCCTGCCACGCTGTCCAGCGGGTCGAAGCATTCATCCCCGTATGCAACGGCTTCTCCGATCACCTTGCAGAGCTCGACCCGTTCCACCAGCGTCAGACCGCGTCCGAGCCAGCTGACCACCAGATCGCGCAGTTTTACGAACTGCTCCGAGAACGGCGGCCGCATCCAGGGCGATCCGATGCGCCGCAGATAGTTGACCTGCGCTTCCGCCTCGGCAGACTCCGGCCGGGCGTTCGTTCCCAGCGTATAGGCGATCCACGCCACGCGGGTCCCGTCCAGATCAAAATAGGCAATGCGGTCCTTTTCGGGGTCTTCAAATGCACCGGTTACGGCAAAGCCTTTTTCCTTCAGCACCTTCAGCGTCCGCAGCATGCCTGCCTGTCCCCGGTCAAATGTATGGTTATTCGCAAAGGAAAGCGCATCGATGCCCAGCTTCTTTAAGGCATCCGCCATCGAATCCGGGGTGTTGAACTCGAAAATGTTCTGAGAATAGAGAACCTCTTCACCGGCCAGCGGGGTCTCCAGATTGGCGATACGGTAGTCCGCTTCATCCAGCAGACCTTTTAACGGGGCAAACGCAGGATAGTAATCGTAGCTTCCGTCTGCCATTTTCGCATCGTTCAGCATGACGGGTTCGTTCATGATGTCGCCGAGAATCGTGATTTTTTTCATGTCTTTTTCCTTTCTTTTACTGGATTTCTTCACAGAAGCCCCCTCGATAGGGGAGGTAACTCCCTCCGGCGCTTCGCGCCACCTGTCTCCGCTTCGCTCCGGTCTGCGCAAAGCTGGTGTCCGCAGGGCACCATGCGCCCTCAGGGAGGGAGGCTATATAAATCTCTCAAACCACATCCGGACTTCTTCGCGCAGCTCGCCGACCGAGCAGCCGCAGATCTCACTGTGATTCAGTCCTTCTACGATCCGGAGATGCAGCTCATTTCCGGCATTCCGCAGAGCCCGAAGCGCGCGCAGCGCCTCCTTCAGTTCCCGCTGGTCGCCGGTGGAGACCATAGCCTTGACCGGCGGCAGCTGCAGCGGAAGGATCTCCTTCCCCGTCCAGCGGGGCTTCGTCCAGCCCCATACCGGGTCAAAGCCGGTCATCAGCGTAATCTGTTCATACGGATCGAAGCCGACCAGCTTATCTTCTTCCCAGGTTTCACCGCTGGGGTCGTCAAAGCCGAAGCAGCGGGCGATCTGTTCGTTGTACGTGCCTCTGTCGAATACGGTCTTCACGGAAAAGCGGCAGCCGGTCATGCAGGCCGCCTTCACATAAGCCGGTTCGTGCACCATCAGGTTCATGGCCGTGAACGTGCCGAACGAGACCGAATAAATCAGATACCGATCCTGCACATTGAAGCGCCGGCGGATATGATCCCAGGCCTTGCGGTAACTTTCCAGAAGCTGCGGACAGCCCAGATCCGTCTTGCCGGTCCGGCTCCCCGTCGTGTTGTCCACGTCAAAGACCGCGAAGCCGTGGCTGACAAAATACGCCGCCAGATTGCCCTCTCCCTTTTCTAGTTCCCGCCAGCTATTCTCGGTTACGTACCCGCCGTACCCGTGCGCAAACAGAATGATGGGGCAGGGCTCACCGGCCGGATCGTAGCTTTCCGGCAGCACCAGTACACAGGGGGTATCCCGATAATCTGCCCGATCCCGGTTCTCCGTCCCGGGATGACTGCCGGGCGGCGCGGTCCGGTTCACCCGTACCGTAAAATAATGCATCTGTTCCTCGGATATGCCCATGGATGATCTTTTTCTCCTTATGTTTTCGTCATAAATACCGTTTCTATTATACCGAATCGAGGGGGAAAGTAAATCATTTTTGCATTAAAAAACGGGCAGGTTGCTCCTGCCCGATCCTGCTGACCGTCTGTCTGCTTTATTTCCGGCTCAGCAGCGCCTTTGCCTCCGGATCACTTTTCATGCCTGCTCCCGGAAAATTACGGTCAGGTTGTTCAGGTTCATGGAATAGGTGTAACGCACCTCATCCGCCATTTTCATCACAAGGCGAATCCCGATGCCGGACGAAAGGTCTTCCGACAGCGGCACATAGTGAACCGGATCGAAGGAAGCGCAGTCATCGCGGAAACGCAGCACCCAGCGTTTGTTTTTGTGCTGGATCCGAATGGACAGCGATTTATCTTTCCCTGCTTCAAAGCCGTGCCTGACGACATTGCCGGCCATTTCTTCCACACAGAGCGCCACATGGTTGCTGGTCTTTTTCGGCTGCCCGTGTTCCCGGCAGAACACGGCAGCGGCCTCGGACGCCCGGATCACTTCATCCATGCTGCGGATACTGACTTCCAGCAGGTCTTCCTCACTCACCCCGAAATCGGGCGGCAGCAACAGCAGACTGTCCGAAACCGCCGGATTCCGGCCGGTCTTCAGCCAGGTGTAGGCAATAAGCAGGATCAGCGTCGCGGCTTCTCCAATCACAAAATAGAGCCATGTGCCTTCTGATCCGAACAGCGCCCCGCAGATCACGGCAGCCAGCACCGGCAGCAGGGCATTCTGCAGCATCGAAATGGCCTCCGTCGTGCCGGCCTTTCCGCAGCCCTGATAGGTTCCTTTCATCGCTCCGGTGAGGCAGCAGAAAATCATGCCCGGAGCAAAGAGCCGGACGCCCCGGATCGCGATGGGCTTCGAAGGCAGCGCATCTGCGATAAAGACAGAAACCAGATTCGGTGCCAGGATCAGCAGGATAAGGCACATCACGACCCCCAGCACGACCGCCAGGCGCAGCATATAAAAAACCAGATCCTTCAGTCCCTGTCTGTCCTCTTCGTTGAAGAGGATCCCGGCCAGGGTCAGCGAAACCCCGGACGTTCCGGTCGAAATGCAGCAGGCGGCATTGCCGATGGCCGTCACTACCGTGAAGGCCGCGACCGCGCTCTCGCCGCCCGAACTCATCAGCAGATGGTTCATCGCGAAAACCAGTATCACGGAAGCGATCATATTTACGAGAGACGGTACACCGCCCTTAAACAGCTCCCGGATCTTCGCCCGGCTGATCTGTCTGCGGGAAAAGCGGAAAACGCAGCGGGGCGAAAGGAAATAGAAGATCCCGATGATCAGGGCAACGTAATAACTGAGGGAGGAAGCCAGTCCCATACCGAACATCCCGCCGTCGAAGACCAGCACATTCAGGAGATCAAACGCGATATCCGACACGGTCATGCCCAGCACCGCCGCGATCAGCAGGCCGCTCTTTCCGGCCATCTGCATAAACGGTACCAGGATCAGGGCGCCCACCGAGCCCGGCGCCCCCAGAATAAAGCCGTTCAGATATCCTTTCGTGCTGTCAAACAGCGAGCCCTCGCGGCCGGCGCCCATGACCGTGGCCAGCGGGCCGCTGAAAAGAAGAACAACCAGCATGAACACGCCCGAAACAACGGCGGCAACGCCGATAGCCGAAGAATAGCCCGCGTTCGTCTCCTCCTGCGAGCCGATCCCCAGCGAACGGGAACAGGCTACCTGCACCCCGGACGAAAGCATGGTGCCCAGGGCGCCGATCAGAATCAGCACCGGATTCGCCAGGCCGTAGGCCGCAATTCCCTCTTCTCCCAGAAACCGGGCTATCATAATGTTGTCGATCAGAAGACAGACCGAAACTGTCAGGGCCGACAGGATCTGGGCCGTCAGCATTTGACGGACAAGCTTTCGTATCATGAATCATACTCCCGTGAACCAGACTTTTACGCGGAGCGGCAGCGTAATGCATGTCTATTATAATAATGTCGGGGCCGCTTCGCAAGCGGCCCCGGCGATTGTTTTTCTGTCTTGTTTTCCTATTCTTTGAAAATGCTTCTTCCTGCCGGCTTACTGACCGCTTATAGGCCGGATAGGATCGGTCTCACTCAGCTGAACCGTTGCGCTGATCGTGTTCTTAAACAGCTGCGTGCCGTGGGCTCCGTCCCAATCCCAGCCCCAGACGTTCAGGAAAATCGGTCCGCTGACGTTTTCCGAATCCTGACAGGTGAAATAGGCATACTCTGTTGATGCATCTCCGGGCTTGAACCAGTCTCCGCCGGGTTCCCAACCGGCCGCTGCCTTCCAGGCTTCGCCCAGAAGGTATTTGAAACTGGCGGTATTGATCACCTTGAACGCTACTCTGACACTCCAGACACCGTCCTTGCTCTTCACCCCGTACATATTGACCAGCTTCACTGTATAATACTCTGTCTCCGCCACGACAATATCGTAATCGTAGGAAACCGACACGGAGCTGAGGGCGTTCTCGTCCACTTCGTTGCTTTTCTCCGTAAAGCCGGAGGCTCCGACTTCTTTAGTGGCCGGATCAAAAGTCCATTCGTAACTGTATCCCATGTATGCCGCCGGCGTGAAAGTTGTATCGTCCGTATAACCTTCTACCGAGAAGTATCTGGTCCCCTGAATTTCCCTGGAGCCATAGCTGTTATACATTTGATCGTTTATATATACGGTTTCGCCGGGGCCGATGATGTTGCCTCCGCGGAACAGGTACAAAGGCCTGAGTGTCAGGTTCGTTACGGAGAGAACCAGGTTGGCAGAATATTTGCTTCCGTCATAATACTGCGCCGCAAAAGCCCCGTAATACTCTTCCACCTGTTCCTTTGTGAAGCGGCCCGTTTCTGTCTTAATGACACAAGTAGTCAAAACTTCTACATGGAAAGCTTCATTATCCATCACCAGCAGCGGCTCTATGGTTTTAAGATCCTGATAGGCCTCCGCCGCTTTCAGATCCTCCATGCTGCCGGAATCCAGGAAATCCAGAACGACGTCCGCCGATTTCTCACCGGAAACGACCTTGACTTCTATTGCCAGTTCTCCCGTCAATTGCGTCACGGCATTGTACGCCGAAACGGAGAAGGTCGCCGGTTCGTCCCGTTCCGTTTTCCAGCACTGAACGACCGCCGCATCATACCAGCTCGCGCCTGCTTCGTACGCCTTGCTTCCCAGCTCCGGCTGCGTATATACGTTATATTCGGAGCGGTTGGTAACAATGTATCGAATAAGATAAACTCTGCCCTGGGATCCGTAGTTGTCATAGAACTCGGTTCTCAGAATGTCCAGGCTGAGCATGGCATTTTCCGCATGATACAGCGATACGCCGTCATCCACCAGCTTATCCAGTTCAGCTACAAGCCTCGCTTCCTCGGCGGCCTTGACGGCTTCTTCCCCGACCGCAATATTGCGGAAAGGGGCCAATTCGGAAGCATACAGATCAAAGGAGACGACATCCTGAATTCCGTTCCTGCCGCTGTAATCTCCGTCGTTGTAAACATCGATTCGGCAGTTCTTCAGGAAGCAGTCTTCCGTGCCTCCGATCAGCCCGTTCCAGTCATTCGTGCTGCAGATTTGGATCGATTGCTTCGTCTCATGAGGCGGAAGCTTCTGGGTCCCGCTCCCTTCAATGATTGTCATGTAAGGCGTATCGGTCAGGTTTTCGATCTTCAAACAGAAGGAATACCGCAAGGTTCCGGTACGCTCCTTGACATACGTGACTTTGTCGGCTGTAATGCGGAGCTTTTCCGTCTCTGCCAGAACGACATCGTCGCCGTAGCTGTAGTCGAATCTTTCTCCCTCCGAACCGTTCCATTCCCGGGCAGCGGTTCTGTCGGCTGCGATCTCCGCCTCGCGGATCGCTTTTTCCCCGACAATCAAATTAATAAACGGTTTTTTCTCCGATACATACCAGTCAAACTGAATCATATCGACCGTTTCCGCCCCGTTCATAATCGTCACCCGGCAGTTTCTCTGGAAGCAGTCTTCCGTTTCCCCGATCAGGCCGTTCCAGTCATAGACGACTTCCGTGACATAGGGCTTATATGATTCTCCGGCCGGTATTTCCTTCGAAAAATTCTCGTTCCCTTTTCTCGGATGGGCCACAAGGGTATGATCAGTCAGGTTTTCAATATTGACAGAACAGGAAAGCCGCATTCCCTTGTCGGAGTTCTTGTAACTGAGCCGATACGCAGAGATACGGACGTTTTCGCTTTCCAGCAAAACGATGTTTTGATAGTCGTAGGTATATTCCTTGGTGAGGTCCCATGTCACCACTGCCGGCTCGGGTTCCGTCGTCTCCGGTACCGGAGTCGTCGGTTCTTCGGTCGTGGACGCGGTTGGAGCCG
>JAEEYY010000118.1 GCA_016288355.1 Synergistes sp. | reverse complement strand
TCGACGCCGCGCTTTATCAATTTTAACACGTCGGCGGGAATATCAAGGGCAACGCTTTCGATCGGCGCCTTTGTACTGAGCCTCGGCTTTAACAGCCGGCCTCCGTTTGCTATCGCGGCATAGGCCCGGAGCACCTGAAGAGGCGTCATAAGCACATATCCCTGTCCTATCGAATAGTTGACGGTATCACCGCCGTACCAGTTTTCCTTTATCCTTCTTTTTTTCCATTCCGGGCCGGCAAGCGTCCCGGAAGATTCTCCGACTATATCTATCCCTGTCTTCTGCCCCACCCCGAATTTAGAAGCGGTCCGGATAAGGCCGTTTATGCCCATCTCATTCGACAGTTCATAGAAGTAAACGTCGCAGGAATCACGCAGCGCGGTCACTATGTTCTCGCGCCCGTGTCCGCTGTGCTTCCAGCATCTGAAGCGCTTTCCTCCAAGCTCGAAATATCCCCGGCAGTTGACCGTGGTGTTCCTGTTTGCCACTTTGTTTTCCAGCAGCGCTGAGCCTGTTATGATCTTAAAAGTCGAAGCCGGAGGATAGGCCCCGGATATAGCCCTGTTCATCATCGGACGCTCATGGTGGTCTGTGAGCGCCGCCCATTCCTTACTGCTGATCCCCCAGGTCAGCGGATTGGGGTCGTAGGACGGAGACGAATACATGCAGCGGATGCTGCCGTCATTTACATTCATCGCAATGATGCTGCCTCTGTATCTGCCTATCAGTTCCGACGCATAACGCTGCGCGGCAAGGTCTATGGCAAGCGTCATATCCTCTCCTTTGGACGATCTTACGTAGCTTACATCGCGCAGTTTTCTGCCGCGGGAATCGACTTCTATCACTTCTTCGCCCGCCGCGCCGCGCAGTATCTCCTCATACTCGCCTTCTATGCCGTTCTTGCCGATGATGTCCCCGCCGCGGTAGACGCCGGGATCCTTCGTTTCCAGTTCTTCCTTTGTGATCTCCGCGACATAGCCCACTATATGAGCCGCGTACTGCGCGGCCGGGTAGCTGCGTTTCCATACAGGCGTCGGAAAGAGTATATGGCGGAAATCCTTGTCCATGACCATTTCCGCCACCTGTGCGAGAGTGAGGTTAGTCGCCACGGTTATTGAACGGTATGGCGCCGAATACTGATTTGAGACCGTCTCCCTGAACTTCTCCTCGGTCATCGGTATGCCTCTGCGGTTAAGCAGTTCGGTGACCTTTCTGACATTTTCTTCCTTCTGAAGATCCACAGGGTAGCCGTTGATATTGAATGTGCGTACGTTGACGGCAAGCGGCGCTCCGTTGATATCCACGATGCTGCCGCGCGGCGGCAGCATACGAAGGATCCTCAGCCTGTTCTGGGAGGCAAGCTTTACATATGTGTCTCCGTTTGCCACCTGAAAATAAAAGAGGCCGGCGGCAAGCAATATAAAAGATACCGCAAGCGCGCCCTGCAGAAAGCGGATGCGCCTCATAGTATCAAACTTTGAATACTTCTGCTCAGCCATCTCTTTCCGATACCCTGCCGTAAAGCAGGGTGAATATGATAATTACCGGAACCGCTATAAGCTGCTGCACGATGAACTGGCGCAGCGCGCTCTGGCTCGGCATCGCCCAGAAAAAGCAGTGTGTCAGAGCGTACAGCAGCTGGCAGGCAGCCGAAATGAACATAAAAGCGACCGGGGTCCGCCCGATGGCCGGCAGTTTCTGCCACATAATACAGGCTGCTCCCACAAGACCGCAGCCGACGGCCGAAGTGAACCCCGGCAGGTTCGTCCACCGCAGATCCCACAGCAGACCGCCGATAAAGGCCGCCCAGATGAGCTTTGACTGATCGTCTCTTGTCTTCCATGGAAGAAGCGCAAGAAAGAGTATCGTAAGCAGAAATACATCCGGTATCATGCAGATACCCATCAGAATAAGCTGTACAAGATCCTGCAGCAGCCAGATAAGCGAAAGAAATATCATTTCTGTGCGCCCCCTCCGGACGGCACAAATACTTCGACGCTGTAAAGCTGGGTCAAGTGAGCGCCCGCGGCAAGACGCAGCTCCCTGTAGCCTTCCTTCTCTTCACCGGTACCGATTATCGTGCCTATTGAAAGTCCCGGAGGGATTATATCGTTCATCAGCGACGTTGAGACGCTCATGCCGCGTTTTACGTTGCGTTCATCGGGAACATACAGCAGCCGCAGATGTCCTTTGCCGTCACCGGCCACTACGCCGAGATCTCTGGTCTGGTCGACTGCTGCTGCTATAAGGAATGAAGATGAGGTGATCAGCTCGACCCATGAGGAGTGTCCCGAAGTACGGACGACACGCCCGACCAGAAAACCCTCAGATGAGACCGCCGCGCCGTCGCGCACTCCGTCCTGACTGCCTTTGTCTATGCGGAGCTCCTGCCACCAATCCTGCGGATAGCGAAGCGTGACCACGGCGCTGATATAGGCGCCTGTCGCCTGCGGCACATTGACACCCGCACGCTGCAGAGCCTCTTCCAGCGCAAGGTTTTTAAGTTCGAGACGCTCAACGCGCTCATTAAGGTTTGCCCTTTCAAGCACCCAGTTGCCGCTGAGCTTTATGATATTGCGCAGAGCAAGCGCGGGCTTCTCGGTATAAGAAAGAACTACGTTGATAAGCTCGACCGCTGTCAATTTAGCAGCGGGAAGCCTTGAAGAAAGAACGAGGAGCACCGCTCCGGCAAGAACCGCGATAAAGGAGTGAAGCCACGGCCTGCTCTCGCGGAATAGGGCGCGCATTACTCCCCCTAAGCGTCCTGTCTTTCCCCAGTCACAGAGGTGCCGTGCATATCGCGCGGCATCTCAAGCATCTTGCCCAGCCCCAGCGCTACGGAATAGACAGGCTGGTCGGCGATATGCACCGGGACGTTCAGCGCGTCGGCAAAACGGATATTAAGGCCGCGCAGGTTTGCGGTGCCGCCTGAGAGCATTATCCCCTGATCCACGATATCCCTGACAAGCTCCGGAGGAGTGCGTTCAAGAGTCGAGTGGATGGTATCCTCTATCTGCTTGATTATAGGCTCCATTGCTTCCCTTACCTCTTCCGAACCTATGCTTACGACGCGCGGAAGCCCGTTCAGCAGGTCTCTTCCTTTTACGTCCATCCTGAGCTCCTGCTCAAGAGGTATCACGGAACCTATAGCCATCTTGATCTCTTCGGCGGTGCTTTCACCTATCGCAAGCGTGTAATTCTGCCTAAGCAGAGAAACAATAGCTTCGTCAAGCGCTTCGCCGGCCACTCTTACGGACTGGTTTATAACGATGCCGCCAAGGGAAATGACCGCGACCTCGCAGGTGCCGCCTCCCATATTGACGATCATCGTTCCGCGCGCTTCGTCTATCGGCAGGCCTATCCCCATAGCGGCTGCAAGCGGCTCTTCAACTACAAAAGCCTCTTTGGCGCCGGCGGCGAGCGTCACCTCGACGACAGCGCGCTTTTCTACCTCAGTGACGGCGGCAGGCACGCAGACCGCGACTCTCGGGCGTGAGAATATGCCGCCCTGCGAAGAAGCCTGGGCCATATAATGACGAATCATATAGCGGGTCATGTCAAAATCGGCTATAACTCCGTACGAGAGCGGCTTAAGGGTCATAATGCCCTGAGGGGTGCGCCCTATCATTCTCTTGGCTGCGGAACCAAACGCTATTATCTCCTTTTGCCCTTTCCGGCCGCGCTTGCGCACCGCCACGACAGAGGGTTCGTCTATTACCACGCCTTTTGACTTTATATAGATAACGGTGTTCACAGTGCCTATATCTATCCCAATGCACTGTCTGAAGGGGTTCGGTCTGAAGTTAAACAACTAAAACACCAGCTTTCAGTTTTTTAGGCATCATCCGGATTTATTATCCTGCGCAGACGCTCATTTTTTATCATTTTTGCCGAAGAGCCGCTTCCGTTACAGGGAAGAGCTTTCCTCCGGCGGCTATATAGTGCCCTTTAAGCTCCATGTCCAGCACGGACAGCCCGCGCCGCACATGTTCGGTCAGCGAAATGTCTTCGCTGCTCGGAGATATGCAGCCGTCAGGGTGGTTATGAAGCAGCACGACCTTCGCGGCCGAAAGCCTGGCTGCCTGACGGTAAAGATACGGCAGATCCAGAAAAGCGCCTGAAAGCCCTCCGTAGGATATAACGGCTTCTCCGATAAAATTTTCCCTGACGTCGAGAAAAAACGCAAATATGCATTCGCGTTCCATATATCTCGTTTCGACAGCCTTCGCTTCCAGCTGCGCGCGCCAGTCTGTTTCCGAGGGGGTCTCTGCAAGCGACATTCTCTTCCCGAGCTCAAGAGCCGCTGCAAGCGACGCCGCCTTGGCTTTCTTAAGTCCCTTTTCCTGCATAAGCTCAGCTGTAGTGGCACGTGCTAGACCTTCAAGTCCGCCCATCCTGACTATCAGATTCCGGGACATCTCCACAACGTCTTCGCCGGTCCTGCCCGTCCTTAATAATACAGCAACAAGTTCGGCGAGCGAAAGAGACGCAGGGCCGTGCGCCAGTAATTTTTCGCGAGGCTTCTCCGCGGAGGGGAGGCTTGCAAAATCCATATGGCTTAATGCGGCCAGTAAGGGTTGTACATTTTTTCTGCGCCTATCGTAGTCTCCGGCCCGTGCCCCGGGAATACCCTTGTTTCATTCGGGAAAACGGCAAGCTTCTTAAGAGATTCTATAAGCGTATCCTCGTCGCCTCCGGGCAGGTCGCTCCTGCCTATCGAACGTGCGAACAGGGTATCTCCGGAAATAAGGATCTTTTCATCCCCGTCGGAGACCAGGACGCAGATGCCTCCGAGCGTATGTCCCGGCGTATGTATTATATCAAGAGTCATCCTGCCGACTTTCAGCCTGTCGCCGTCATGCAGTATCTTTTCCGCCGCGGTGCTTTTGATCTCCGCGCCGATGCAGAGCGAAAGGTTTTTGGCGGGGCTTGTGATGCATGCGGCGTCTTCCTCGTGTATAGCAACTCCTTCATCCGCGATGCCGCGAAGCATATCAACGCCGCCTATATGGTCCGCATGGCCGTGCGTGATGACGAGCAAATGCACCTTTATATCCTTGCTGCGCACGTAGTCGATGACATCCTGCGCCGGTCCCCCGGGATCGACCACAAAGCCGTCGCGGTTCTCATCCCAGATCAGATAGCAGTTTGTCCATAAAGTACCGAGAGGAAATCTTTTTATCTCCATTACACTCACTCCTTAGTGTCTATCATCAGAGTAACCGGGCCGTCATTCCGGATATCGACGAGCATTTCTGTCTGAAAGCGCCCCTGTTCCGTGTGTACGCCGGTCTTCTTCACAGCTTCGATAAATTTAAGATACATTTCTTCCGCAAAATCCGGAGGTGCGGCCTTGACCCACGAAGGCCTGCGCCCTTTCCTGCAGTCTCCGCAGAGCGTGAACTGCGAGACCACAAGCAGCTCGCCGCCCACGTCTTTGACGGAAAGATTCATTTTACCGTCCGCGTCGTCGAATATCCGCAGGTTGACTATCTTCTCTGCGAGCCAGTCTATATCTTTCTGCGTATCGTCACCCACGGCGCATACGAACACCGTTATTCCGTGCCCTATCTCCCCTACTGCGGCGCCGCCGACAGATACCTTTGAAGATATTACTCTCTGCAGAAGAGCCCTCATCCTACTCTCTTTCAACCTCCAGCACTCCGGAAATATTATTGAGTTTAGCCATGATCCTGTAAAGATGCTCCAGATCTTTTACCTGAAAATCCGCTACGATTCGGGAGCTTGTGTTGTGGATAACGCGTGAGACAAGGCCGTCCATCTGGGCCGTAGTCTGAACTATGTCGGCCAGAAGCGAAGGCTTTTCCACACCTTCGATCCTTACGCGGGCAGTGTAGCGAGTATCTTTCGGTTTTCCCCAGTATACCTGAACACGTTTTGCAGCATCGCTTTTTTCAAGATTCGGGCATTCCCTGCGGTGTACTGAAATTCCGCGGTTCTGCGTAACAAAGCCGGCTATCCCGTCTCCGGGTATAGGCTTGCAGCAGTGTGCAAGAGTGACCAGAACTCCGGGCAGCCCGTTTACTATGACCTCTGAATCAGCCTCTTTTCTGGGCTGAGCCGAAGCCGTTTCTTCTGCTATATCAGGCTGGGCCTTCAGCGCATCCGGCGAGATGCGCCCGAAAATGCCCGACGCGGAATGGCTGCCTGCGCCTACTGCGATTATAAGATCATCAAGGCCGGTATAGCCTAATTCGCGCGCGATATGTGAGAGCCGCGAATTAAACGGCGCAAGCGACGTCCCGCTGTCCGGGAAGCGCTTTGCAGCCTCTCTTTCCAGCAGCTCACGGCCGTGCGCCAGCTTCTCTTCGCGGCCAAGATTTTCCTGCTGGCGGAACCATGCCCTTATCTTGTTGCGCGCGCGGCTCGATTTTGCGATCTTAAGCCAGTCGCGCGAGGGCTTCCCCTGAGGAGATGTAAGAATCTTTACTATATTGCCGTCTTTGAGCTCCTGATCAAGAGGGGCGATGCGCCCGTTTATCACGGTGCCGACACAGGTATGCCCCACCTGAGTATGCACCGCATAGGCAAAGTCGATGGACGTCGATCCCTTAGGTATGCGTACGATCCTTCCCTTCGGCGTGTATACGAATACCTCTTCCGTTAGTACGTCGGTCTTAAGGTTGTCCAGGAAAAGCGTGCCTCCGAAGTCGGGGCTGCTTTCTTTCTGAGGCGCGTCCTCGGAAGCCGCCGCAGTCTGAGCGGAGTCGAGCGCCATGCGTATAAAGTTCAGGCGCTTATCCATCTCATCTATCTTTTTCCCGCCTTCTTTATAGTTCCAGTGAGCGGCGATGCCGTACTCTGCCAGCACGTTCATCTCCTCGGTGCGTATCTGGATCTCCAGCGGGTCGCCTTCCGGTCCTATCACCGTGGTATGAAGAGACTGGTACTGGTTTCTTTTCGGGTTTGCTATGTAGTCGTCAAACAAGCCGGGAATAGGGCTCCACAGCGTATGTACGATGCCCAGGACCTGATAGCATTCACTTATCGTTTTTACTATCACACGAAGCGCAAGTATGTCATAGAGCTGGTCGAAAGAGAGATTTTTGCGGCGCATCTTGCAGTAAATGCTGTAAATGTGCTTTGACCGCCCCTTGACCGACGCGTTGACGCCCTCTTCTGCCAGTTTATTGCTTAATATGTCCATAGCTTTTTTTACCGCTTCTTCACGGTGAGGAAGCTTTTTGCGGACACGGCGCTTTATATCGTAGTAAGTCTCGGGGTCAAGTATGCAGAACGCAAGATCCTCGAGCTCCCTCTTAATCTGATAAATGCCTAATCTGTGCGCAAGCGGCGCGTAGATCTCAAGTGTTTCCCTGGATATCTTTTCCTGTTTTTCATGCCTGTGCGAAGATATCGTCCGCATATTGTGCAGGCGGTCGGCAAGCTTTATAAATACGACGCGGATATCCTTCGCCATATGGGAAAACATTTTGCGCAGATTTTCAGACTGATATTCTTCTTCCGAATCAAACTGCAGTTTTCCGAGCTTGGTGACGCCATCCACCAGCGTCAGCACTTCTTCGCCGAATTTTTCTTTCAGCTGCTCAGCCGTGACGTCGGTATCCTCGAGCACGTCGTGCATCAGCGCGGCAATAAGCACATCCCGGTCGAATTTCATCCCGGCAAGTATCGCCGCGACAGATACGGTATGTATTATGTACGGTTCGCCTGTATGGCGCCGCTGGTTTCTGTGCGCCAGTGATGCAAATACAAAAGCTTCGCCGAGAAGTTTTGCGTCATCTTTGGGAAGATACTGTGTCGTCTTGCTCCACAACTCCTGCCATGCAAGACGCAGCGAGGGCACGCGCTGATCTTCCGGGATACGCCCCCAGTAGCCTTCCATCAGCGCACGGCTTTCTTTTTCGGCGGCAGGGAAGCCGCCTTTGCCGGCTACTTCTTTTATATGTGCTGAAAGAACGTTTGATGCAGCCTTATTGTCAGTCTTAGGAGATTCCATGAGAAACTACCGCCGTTATCCTGTATCAGCGTATTACCATTTTTTCAAGCACGAACTGCAGCGACGTGACATTGTGCCACGTATCTATCCTCGGTTTGTAGACCCAGCCCTCTATATCCTCTGTGACGCCGAACATCTCGGCGGCGCCGAATGCAAGAAGAGAAGCCGAGCCTGTGTCCACCTTGACATGTTTGCCTGTTTTCCCGAGAGGCAGAACGTTCATTTTGCCGTTGAAGCGGGAATATAACAGAGGGAAGGAGTTCCCCATCCCGAACGGACCCAGCGCACAGGCGTCCGACCATGTGTCTATATCCATATCTTCAGGCTCCCAGTAAAGCAGATCCTCTTTGCAGCAGGCAGGCTTAACGCGAGAGAGCATCTCCTCCAGCATATCCCTGACTTTTTCCCAGTTTTCCGTTTTAACGCTGAAACCTGCCGCCAGACGGTGCCCGCCCCATGTATTGAGCAGCGGAGATATCTGCTTCAACACTCCTACCGCATCCCCGTCTGCCGGCATCCGAAGAGTACCGCGCATGATATCGCCGACCGACGCCACAAGAGCGATCGGGGAGTTGCGCTCACCGCATATCCTGCTTGCGACGCTGCTCAAAACACCTACGGACCATTCGCTGTTGGTGAGCACATACCGGTAGTCGCCGTCGGAAGCGCTGCTTACCTGATCAAGTATCTTTGATGACAGCTCACGCCTTTTTCTGTTTAAGGCAATGAGGCGGCTCACGTTCAGCGCAAGATTTTCACATGGAAAAAGAATATCCTCCGCAAGGTCGGCAAGGTAAAGGCGCCCTGCAGCATTGAGGCAGGGTATGACCTTCATTGCCAGGTCATCGGTATCTACCGAAGCAGGCGTTATACCGAGCTGCTCCATAAGGATGGAGAGCCCCGGTCTTGTATTTGTGCGTATAGACTTAAGCCCTTCGCGGACCAGAACTCTGTTAAGAGGCGAAGCAAGAGAAACGCAGTCAGCGATCGTGGCAAGCGCCACAACGTCAAGCACTCTGAGCAGAGATTCTTCTGTAAGCAGTTCATGCTGCCATATCCAGCACCAGAGCACCGCTGCGGCGCAAAGTTTTTTTGCCGCAGAGTCTCCTGATATCTGAGGATTTATCAGAGAATCGCAGCCGGCCAAAGCACCTTCGACAAGATGGTGGTCAAATACAACAACGGGGATACCGGATGACTTAAGTACCTCTACGGCGGCTGCGTCCTGGGAACCGCAGTCCACGACTATTACAAGGTCGCAGCCGTGCTTCGCTATCACTTCGGCGACATTTTTATGGAATCCGTATCCCTGATTAAATCTGTGCGGAATAAAATAGCGCACATGAGAGCCGCGGGCGATAACAAGTTCTATCGCCACGGCGGTCGCCGCTATGCCGTCAACGTCATAATCTCCGTATACTATGACTTTGGAAGAAGGGGTCAGGCCCTTTATCAGTTCGGCCGCTCTGTCTCCCTTTTCTCCCAGGTCAAGCGCCTCAAGCAGATGCGGCATCGAAGGCGCAAGCCAGCTGCCAACCTCTTCCTGAGCTGTATCGGCGGTCACGCCCCTCATCTCAAGAAGGGAAGCTTGAATCGGAGAGCAGTTGAACTTCGCTGCGATCTCGTCAGATACCCCGGATCTCCTGTATATATTAAGAGATTCCTTCGTACAGCGGACGACCAATGTTACTCCAACGGCTCGCTTTCGCTGCTTTCCGGTTCCGCTGTGCTCTCAGCGGCTGCTGCCTGGCTGTGTGCCAGCGAATCGATTATGGCTTTCTTCTCTCTTTCCAGAGCTTCGATCTTTTCGTCCCTGGCCTTTATCTCCTTCTTCAGCTTCGAGCGTACCTCAAATACCGAGAAGAGTGAAAAAAACCACATGATGGCGGCGCCGGTGGAAAAGAGCACTACTTCCCAGACACCCTGCGGGAAGACCTTTTCAAATATAAGGAAACGTACGGTCACGTCGTCAATATTCTGAAAAGCAAACAGAGCCGAAAGGAACATCGTCAGTACGATAGCAAGAATGTAACTTTTCAAGCAAATCCCCCCATAAGCGAAAGCCTCGCATATTCTTCTGCATATACCGTAATATCATACAACATAAAATAAAAAAAATCTCTCCTGAGGGGCAGGAGAGATTCTGATATCGAGAGCGCTCTGTTATTAAAACTTCGGTGAGCGCTTATACCATTCGACCAGAAGCGAACTGGCGATATATATCGAACTGTATGTACCGACAAGGATGCCGACGAGGAACGCGAAAGCGAAGTTGCTGATGACCTCGCCGCCGAAGATGAACATTGCGATAACGGGAAGCAGCGTCGTCAGCGACGTATTGATAGTACGCGACAGCGTCTGGTTCACCGAAGTGTTGACAAGGTTCTCTATGCCCATGCTGCGCACGCTTCCCCAGTTTTCGCGGATACGGTCAAGGACGACTATCGAGTCGTTGAGCGAATAACCGGCAACTGTGAGGGCGGCGGCTATGAATGTCACCGAGATCTCCTTGCCCGTCAGGCTGTAGGCGCCGAGCATCAGGATAACGTCATGCACAAGCGCCGCGACCGCAGCCGCTCCGAAGCGGAAACGGAAACGGTAAGCCATATAGAGAAGTATGCCGGCAAGCGCGATAATGAGCGAATAGGCAGCCTGCGAACGAAGTTCCTTTCCGACGACAGGGCCGATCTTCTCGACGCGGAGGATCTTGTAGCTGCCCACGTCTGACGAAAGCGCGGCAAGCACATCCTTTCGCACCTGATCTTCCTGCGCCTGAAAACGAAGCATCACGTCGTCATCGGCGAACGCCTGTATCGTCGCATTGCCCTGCCCGATCCTGGAAAGGGCCGAGCGTACATTGGCAATATCGACAGGCTTGTCGAATTTTACCTGCAGCACAAGTCCGCCGGTAAAATCAACACCGAGATTAAGTCCCTTCGTGAACAGGAGGGCAGCCGAGGCGATGATGCACAAAATGCTTATGCTTACCAGTATCTTCCTGTATTTCATAAACGGGAAATTGAATTTTGAAGCGTCAAAGGTAGCCATTTTTCATTGCCTCGTTTCTAAAGGTTAGTGTTTTTGCGGGCGGAAAGCAGTATGCCCAGCAGCGTCCGCGTTACGACCGTGTTGCAGAAGACAGACGCAACCACACCAACGCTAAGTGTTACAGCAAATCCGCGAATAGGACCGCTGCCGAAGTAGAAAAGGATCGCGGCCGCTATAAGCGTTGTGATATTTGAGTCGAGTATTACGACCAACGCTTTGCGGAAGCCCGCGTCAAGAGCCGCCATTATCGTTTTTCCGGAACGGAATTCCTCTTTCATTCTTTCATATATGAGTATGTTGCCGTCGACCGCCATGCCTATCGTCAGCACCATACCTCCGATGCCCGGCAGCGTAAGCGTCGATTTAAGCGCTATAACAGCGGCTACTACAAGCAGCATCGCAACAGCAAGAGCTATGTCGGCAGCAATGCCGAGAAGTCCGTAGTAGACCACCATGAATATCACGACAAGCCCCGCGCCTATCAGTCCGGCTTTTACGCCGTCATGTATCGAGTCTGCTCCGAGGGACGGCCCGATGGAACGGTTTTCAAGCACTTCGACCTCAACGGGCAGAGCTCCTGCGCGAAGCATGATAGCCAGGCGGTTGGCCTCTTCTGTAGTGAAGTTGCCTGTGATCTGCGCTTCTCCGCCGGATATGCGCTGCTGTACGACAGGCGCCGATATAACGACGTCATCGAGCACGATGGCGATCTGCTTCTGTATATTCGCGGCAGTGGCTTCGTCGAAAAGCTTGGCGCCGTCCTGATTGAACTTCAGCGATACGGCGGCCTTGCCGAACTGGTCGAATGTGGTCTCGGCTTTCGTAAGATCGCCTCCGCCTACATACATCTTGCCCAGCAGATAGGCGCTTCCGTTCTCGCTTCTGGAAACTGTCATATCGGAATTGGCTTTTACGGCCTCTTCCATCTGCTTTACGTATTCATCGACTTCAGCCTTTGCGGCATTCCAGCGTTCTTCCGCTTCCTTGAACTGTTCGTCGCTGTCATAATTTGCCCTCACCGGCATGGCCGGCACTCTGGGAGATTCACCGAGCACCTGGCGGAACTGGAGCACCGCCGTGCGTCCGATCAGATCAAGGGCCGCTTCGGGATCTTCAACGCCGGGAAGATCTACCGCTATCCTGTCTTCGCCTTCGCGCTGGATAACAGGTTCCGTGATCCCGTACTGGTCAATACGCGAGCGCAGAACGACAAGCAGTCTTTCAAGGCTGTCGGCCGTAAGCGGACTTTCGGGTGTGTCTTTTGCTTTAAGGATGATATGGACTCCGCCTCTTAAGTCAAGACCGAGACGTATTCTGCCCTTTATCGGAAATGCCGTCACAGCTGCGATAATAATGACGGCGACGACTGCTGCGAGCCGCCATTTGTCTCTTTTTAACATTTAATGCGCCTCCCCGCAAAGAAAAAGGAGTGAGCCAATGGCCCTCTCCGCAAAATCAATTAGCCGGACCGTAAAGGCTATGCTTTTTCTTCGCTGTCAGGGACTGCTTCTTCAGGTACAGCTTCCTCTGAAACAGGTTCCTCTTCGCGGACAGGCTCACCGGCAGGAAGTTCTTCCTTTTTCGACTTCTTTTTTTTCGGCTGCTGCGGTGCGCTGCTCATATCGCTTTTCTTCATCGATATCGAACTCTTGAGGATGCGCACTTTAACACCTTCGTCCAGTTCGATAAGATAGCTGTCGTCGAGAACCTCACGGACAACGCCGAAGAAACCGCCGGCTGTTATAACGGTGTCACCCTTGCTTATACTTGCAAGCATATCATCGTGAGCTTTCTGCTTTTTCTTCTGCGGCCTGATGATCATAAAGTAGAAGATCGCCGCAAACATTGCCAGAGGCAACAACATACCTGTTAAACTGCCCTGCTGTCCACCCAAAGAAATTCCTCCTTACGATACACACAGTACTTTATGCCTTTTACGGGCATACTGAGCTATTTTATCATGACATTATATACTATGGCTATCAATTAGACTATATTAATTTGCCGGCCGGCTGGAAATTGTTTTTCTCGCGCTCCTTGAGGAAGAAAAGAAGCTTTTCAAGCTCAACGAATATGTCCACCCTGTAGAAAAGTATATTATCCGGAACGATCACAGTTGCCGGAGTAAAGGCAAGGATCCCCTTCAGCGTTGAAGAGCGCACAGCTTCGTCGACGCAGCTCTGCGCCGCGGAAGCCGGGACCGCAAGCAGGAGGACTTCAATATTGCGCTCCTCCATCACCTTTGCGATGTTATCGGAGTGGAAGCAGTCAACGCCCATTATCTTTTTGCCGACTTTTTCCGGATCCACATCAAACAGGGCTTCAACATTGAATTTATAGCTCTTGAAAGCAGCGTGCCCCATCAAAGCCGCGCCAAGATTTCCGACGCCGGCAAGAGCAACGCGCCAGACACGCGGAGAAGCCAGGATATTCTCGATATGAGTGCACAGGCGGTTGACATGATAGCCGACCCCGCGCTTTCCTATCTCACCGAAATAGGAAAGATCCTTGCGTACCTGGCTTGCCTTGATGCCTAAGATCTCGCCGATCTGCAGCGAAGAAACGACCTTCCGCCCCTCATCCTTCATGGAGGACATGAGCCTGTAATACTGTATCAGTCTTTCAACGGTCGGTTCGGCAACCTTCATATGTTTTCATCCTCCGGCGCATCCGTGCTGCGGCTTCGTTTGTCAAAGAAACTGAAATTACTGCATTTTGTGACAGATGCGTAAAACAACGTTTTTTCTCCTTTCAGGAAAAAGAGAGCGAATATTACCAGGGCTTTATATCCGGCTCCGCCTTTTTGTCGCTTATCGCTTCACAGGCTGCGGCACCGCGTTTAAGAGCGCTTTCGTCCGCATTCAGCACCTTTACCGTAAGTATATGTCTCGGATACGCTATTTCTATCGTATCGTTCTCCCTTACTTCCGACGACTGCTTGCACACGCGCCCGTTAATGCGCACTGCGCCTATCTCAGCCATTTCCTGAGCTGCAGTCCTGCGCTTCACCAGACGGGAAAGCTTTAAAAACTTATCCAGTCTCACCGCCGCACCCCGTTCTTAATAAAAAAGTATAAAACCAAAACTTTATTTGTGCAATAAATTACAAACAGTTCGAAACGGCGGTTCGGACACCCCGCCGTTTCGAGAGCTCATTCGATAAAGTCCTTCAGTTTTTTGCTGCGGCTCGGATGTCTCAGCTTGCGCAGCGCTTTTGCCTCTATCTGCCTTATGCGTTCGCGTGTGACGCCAAAGCGCCTCCCGACCTCTTCGAGCGTATGCGCGTGACCGTCTTCAAGCCCGAAGCGCAGGCGAAGCACCTCGCGCTCCCTGTCGGTCAGGTCGTCAAGCATCTCGTCAAGCTGCTCGCGCAGTATCTGGCTTGCCGCGGCTTCCTCCGGACTCGGAAGATCCTTGTCTTCGAGGAAGTCACCAAGCTGACTGTCCTCTTCCTCCCCGATAGGCGTTTCAAGCGATACGGGTTCCTGCGCTATGCGCTGTATCTCCTCCACCCTGTTAGGGTCGACTTCCATATTCCTCGCGATCTCTTCCGCCGTCGGTTCGCGCCCGAGACGCTGAACGAGCTGACGCGAGACGCGTATAAGCTTGTTTATCGTCTCCACCATATGCACCGGTATACGTATCGTGCGGGCCTGGTCTGCTATCGCGCGCGTGATGGCC